>VBHI01000326.1 GCA_005881495.1 Chloroflexota bacterium | reverse complement strand
GCTCTCCTCGTAGCGGTTACGTGCCGCTACGTAGTCACTCTGAGCGAGGGCGACTCGTGCGAGACCTGAGACTGCCCAGGCCAGACCAGCTTGATGCCCTAGCTCCTTGTGCAGCGCCACACTTTGCTCGAACCACGAACGTGCTTCCTCAGTCTCACCCTGCAGCAAGGTGATCTGGCCTGAGAGATGGAAGCAAGCGGCAATCCCCTCCTTATCCTCCACCTGCCTGTACAGCACGAGCACGTCCTCTACCTGTGAGCGTACTGTGGTCGGAGCAGCTTGTGTATCAAAGAGCATCTGTGCCATCAGGAGCTGGGCATCGGCAACTCTTCTCGTGTCCCCAAGGTCACCGGAGAGTGCCAGGCTCTCCTCGCAGAGGACGCGGGCACGGTTGTACTCACCCTGACTTCGTAAGAGCCATGCCAGGGCGAAGAGCGAGTTTACCATTCCCTCCTTGTCATTCGTTTGCTTATAAAGAGCAAGCGCCTCTTGCAGCAAGGCTTGTGCACTGCTCAGATTGCCTCTATTCCAGGCAACCATTCCAAGTATCTCCAGGGCAAGGGCACTCCCTCTCGTATCTCCTATTTCTCGAAATAGCCCCAGATTTTCCCCCGCCAGTTTCTCTGCCTGGTCATAGTCGCCCTGCTGAAACGCTAGTTTTCCCGCGGCCGCAAGCGCTTTTGCTTGTGCGGATACAGCAGCACCTTCTCGCATGGTCAGAGCCTGCCGCAGAAAAGCTCGTCCCTCGCTCCAATACCCCTGCATCATCCAGAATGGCAAAAGGGCCCCCCCTAGCCGCAAGGCCATCTCACTACTACGTCCAGCCTCAGCTTGCTCAAGCATGTAGCGCATAGCGGCACGCAAGTTATCGTGTTCCCATTTCAGGCGCGCCAGGTACATATCCTGCTGTACCCCCGAGGCAAGCTCCTGTTCCGCTTGCTCGGCAAGCAGCAGATAGTAGTAGGCATGAGCTTGCCGGACCGCCTCCATCTCACCACACGCGGCCAGACATTCTAGCCCGTAGTCGCGAACAGTTTCCAGCATGACGCAGCGCGGCTCCTCGTCGTCCGCACTGGCCCGTTGCAGCAAGCTCTTATCGAGTAGCGATGCTATCCCTTCCAACACGGGTGCTCCTGAAGCGTCACTTACCAGGGCAGTACAAACTGCCTCCGCTGCCTCCAGTGCGCAGCCACGATCAAAGATAGACAGCCAGCGAAACAGACGTTTTTCCCGGGCAGACAACAGATTGTAGCTCCAGGCAAGAGTAGCGCGCAGTGTTTGCTGGTGTGGCGGAAGGTCTCGCGCTCCCCCTGTCAACACCTGCAAGCGCTGTGAAAGACGAGCGAGTAATGCACGCGGTGGCAGCAACTTTATACGGGCCGCCGCCAGTTCTAGAGCAAGTGGCAATCCATCCAGGCGCACACAAATCTGCGCTACAACGGCGGCATTGGCGGGAGTCAACAGGAAGTCAGCCTTCACCGCCTGGGCACGCTCAAGGAACAGCGCGACGGACTCATTGCGCGAGAGCGTCGTGAGGTCGGGTAGTTGGCTGGGATTGGGAATCTCCAACGGGGCGACTGCAAACTCGTGCTCGGCCCGGAGGTGGAACGCCTCCCGACTCGTCACCAGCAATTTGAGTCTTGAACAGCGGGCGAGCAACTCTGCCAGGTAGAAAGCAGCACTCACCACCTGCTCGAAGTTGTCGAGGAGGAGCAGCACGTGCCTCTCCTTGAGCCCTTCTACAAGGCGCTCCAGCATAGGCCGGTCCGCCACTTCCCGAATACCAAGCGTATGAGCAAGAGCAGGGAGCACCTGTTCGGAGTCATTGATCTGGGCCAGCAAAATAACAAAAACTCCGTCAGCAAAGAATTCATGCTGTTCCTGTACCGCTTGCATAGCCAGGCGAGTTTTGCCCACGCCAGCGGGCCCAATCAACGTAAGCAGGCGCACATCCTCTCGATGCAGCATCTGCCTGATGGCCACTAGTTCGCGTTCTCGACCAATCAGCGGAGTAGGTTCTATGCGAAGTTCTTGCATGATCGTTTCATAGCCCTCTACCAAAGGTTCGTTCTGGCAAGAAGTGCTTTCGCACTGGCACTTCAGAATACGATCATTATAGAAGACAAAGTGGCTTGGTTTCAAATGATTTCGAATCACTGCGAGTCTTGGAAAAATGCGGGTTCGCTCGTATTGGCGAGGATAAGGGATTTGCCAACGCCCGCAGTGAGGAGATCGAAGAATTCATTCTGCGGTTGGACTAAGATTCACGCGAACACCATGTGATGTGGCTACAAGGCGTGAAGCACGCGCTTGCGGGGATGACTCCACAAGCCGCAAGGGTGCGAGAACCGCCAAATCGATACATATCAACTTGATGATACATGGATAGTGTGTGATTGTGTGGAGGTGGGAAGTTTTTTCGCCGGGATGATGTTGTGCCCGCTCATTTCGTTGCAGGTGAGCGGGCGTTGTATGCACCCCTCGGTCGCCGGTCGGAATGCGTGGGGGATGTCCGAAGACCTGGCGATGATGTGCGAGGGCAGAGAGTCCTTGTAAGGCTTAAGCTTCTTTGGTAGCCTGGGTGGTCGTTTGATTGACGGCAAGGACTGTTCCGTCCATCGCGTGGACCGTCCCTTGACCAGAGGCAGTATAGGTGGTTTTATCGGCAGAGAGGGTGGCCTGCTGCTCCACATACACATACGCTATCTGATTGCCCAGGTTGTCAAGGATTTGTTCAGTGAACGTATACTGAAACTGATTGGAACTCGTCATCCACCAGGTCCCGGTTCCCGGTCCAGGTGTGTAGTTTACCAGCCCTCCATCGTGATCGAATTTGAGAGTTGAGGGCTGCTGAGCTCCTGTCGCCGTGAAGGTGACGATCAAATTCCATTTCCCGACGGGATTGATGGACCCAGCCGCATGGGCAGGAGGAACTGCCTTCACGTCTCCCTTCTGGACCAGCACGCCCAGGCTGAGGCTGAGCAGGGCAGTGCCAGTCACGAAGCCCACCACAAGAAAACGGACAAAGCGAGAACGCATGAGATTTTCTTCCTTTCTGAAACACCAGACGAAATACATTAGCGATGCCGTGAATTGGCACCCGCATGAAGAAACTACTAGAGAGAAATTTCTTCCGAGGGTCAGTGTAGGAGAAAGGGGCTGATAGGTTGATTGAGAAATGATTAAAATATAGTTGTAAGTGTATAAATCAGGTTAAGATTTATACACCGATCATTATCCAGGGACAGAAGAAAGTTCAGTCTGGGTATGGCAAAACTTTCTTCTGTCCTCGCGCATGTCGCATTTTCACTTTGGTTTTTGCCAGCGCCTTGGGATGGGCGACGCCATCGATCCGTTTCCCTGTCCGTTTTCGCTGATCGAGCGAGTGCTGAGCTCCAGGATCAGCGCGTCGACTGGCGTTCCCGTCCGCTCTACCTGCAGAGGTATCCCCTTTCTTTTCGCCTGTTGGATGGCCTGTACGAGGTACGTGATTGCCGCCCGGTTCCTTTGCACTTGTTCCTGCATCTGGTGGTACCCCTGCAGGCGCGCTAGTAAATTGTTGAGAGAATAGGCGATCTGCCAGAGCACATTCTCTCTGCCCAGAGGAGCACGAGCAGAGAAATTTCCATTCGCCACTTGCACATGTGTCTGCAAGATTTGTTGGATTCCTATATCCAACTGCTTCTTCTGTTCGATCTCGTGTTGCTGTCGTTCGATCTCGCGTTGCTCCAGTGCTGCGATCTCTTCTGCGCGGTCAGCGCGCTGAATGGCTTGCTGTGCGCCGGTGACCCACAGGTACGTCACAAATGCCACGATGATTTGCAACGTGATTATGCGCAGATACACCTCGTAGCCATTGACGGCGAGCATTCTTGAAAACTCTACCGAATGGGGGAGGAACGTAATGGCGGTGACGCTCGCGAGGATGTGAAATCCCACGAGCCAGATGACAGAGCGCGGGCGCAGCAGAGAAACAGCCACGAAGTCCGCCTGCACCAGCAGGTCAAATTGCGGAAGCATGTAGGTGGTCAGCCCACCTGCAACAGCGGGTCCGACAATGGAAAGCCCAATTCCCACCTCAATGCCGACCACGACGAGAATCCCCGCAATGCCAATTTTGCCGGCGCGATTGAAAAATAACGCGGTGACGTCAATCGTGAGTGGGATCAGCAGCACAAAGGCCAGGGCGCGGCTTGGCCCCAAGAAAGCCACGGGGTAGGCCGCAAGGACTAACAATATAACTACAAGGAGCGTCGCGCTGGTGAGCTGCCCTCGCCGCGCCAGTTCGCGTTCACTTAATGTGGCATTCTTTGGAGGCTCTGCGGGCGCGGTAAGACGGTACCACCACCCCAGAGGGCCTCGCGCTCGAGTAGATCGTGATCGCCCATTCCCCCGCGGTGGCGAGCTGTGAACTAAACTTGCCTTCGTGTCCTTCATAGGGCAACACTCTCCTTCTTCTCTACAAAAAGAACATTACGTAACAAATATTTGCATGCCCCGACCTATGTACCGGCTAAGCGGGCCACAACCGGTGCGAACAACTCCATATACTCCTCGAGGACCTCGATATAAGAGATCCCGTAGAGCGAACGGCGCGTCTGCAAATCCTCGGCTATTTGATCGGTCGTTCCGATCAGCACGTGTGGGGACCCTGCCACCTCTTCTCCAGACAAGCCCATATACCCTGCTGCTCGCTGAAGTGCCTGGGCTCGGTCATTGGTTACAATGACACGAAAGACGATGCAGCTCAGTTCGAGGGAGGTGAAACGCTCCCCTGCCGCTGTACGGACCCATTCTACCTTATTTGCGGTGCAGCGAGCAGTTGCATCACCAAAATCTAGCCCTTTTTGGCTATTTTTTGGCGCAAAACCGACAATATCGGCTTCTCTTGCAGCCAGTGAGAGGACTCGCTGTCCCCCTCCCCCCACATACACGGGGGGGTGCGGCTTCTGTACGGGTATGGGCAATCCCTTCGTTTGGTCAGCGGTATAGAAGGTGCCGGAGAAATTCACCACCTCCTCGACGAAGAGCTGTTTGATGAGGCGCAGAGCTTCCTCGAAACGGCTAATGCGAACTCCTGCGCTCTCGAAAGCAATCCCTGTCTGCTCATAATCCGCCAAAAGGTATCCAGCCCCGAGGCCAAACTCAAATCGACCTTCAGAAAAGAGGTCGAGCGTCGCTACCTCCTTGGCTAGAATTGTTGGATTACGAAGATCATTGTTAAAGACGAAGCTACCAACGCGAAGCCTGGTTGTCGCATCGAGGGCGGCCATCATCGCCGCTATGGGAGCGATATCTTTCTCACTGTGATCCGGCACCAGGAACGTGTTGTAGCCAAGCTCCTCAGCTCTCCTCGCTTTCTCTCGCCACTCGGCCCCCGAATGGGCACGCTCAGTCACTACCCCAAATCGAAACGGTCGTTGCACTGAGATTCTCCTTTGCTGTGGTGGAACGCTGTTTCTAGAGCAGCGTCATTATGGACCCCGATTGCATTGTTGTTACAGTATAGCGACTTCCCTTATCAATTAATATACAGCCCGGCTGGCAGGAGCGGGAAACGATGCTCAGACTGCTCCAAGGGCCAAGTGAAGAAGAACGAGAAGAAGTGTAGAGATAGCTTCAAAGGCCCAGATGGAGCAACGGAGAACACTCGAGGCCTCTCACGTCACGTGTTGCACACCTCCCATTCTATATATGAAGGATTGCTCCCTCCATGAAAGATCGTGTTTCGTGCAGGATAGGGGGGGGCATCGTACGGAAAGAAAATAAAGCCCTCGAACGCGTTGGTTTCCAGCAGATCCGGTTGGCTCGCGATCTCCAGGAGGAGGCGATGTCCTTTCCTGAACAGATTGGAAGTGGGCGTTAAGCTGAAGGTGACGATGACGGGTTCCCCCGGAGTGAGAGGGTCAGCGTTCCTATGCTCGTGAATGATCTCGTCGGGCCGGGAAAGTTCCTCGTCGACCTTTCGATGAGAAGCCTCTAGCCACCCGAACGAAAGCTTTTGCCGTTTTCCATCGGGCGCAACGTCGCTCACGCGAGCGATAATGTGCGTATCTATAGCTGTCGACGCCAGCCTGAGCTGCAAACGGATCGGACCTGTCACCTCGGTATCCTTTTGAAAAAGCCGTGTTGCGTAGCGCAACACTTGCGCCTCGTAGCGATCTAGGACTTTCGGGTACAGCATATGGCGCGGTATGGCAACAAAGGAGAGTGAGGACTCCTGCGCCGGTGGCGCAGTTTGCAGGTCCTGCTCCGCGTGTGCATTGTCAGCATGGAGCTCGAGATAGCACCGCTGTTTCTTCGCACCCGGAATGGGCCAACCCTGGGCGGTTCTCCATTGATTGGCACCCTGGAGCCAGTAGCGGACAGGGGGTTGTTCCTCGATGCCCGTATCGATGCCTTTGAGATAGTGGTCGTACCACGCAAGCATCTCCTCCTGGTAATTTGCCCACGGCCATCTCGCATCGGGGGGGCCGATAAAGAGTTTCTTAGGCGCGTGGATGCTGTGCCACGCCTGAAATGCCCCTTTCATGTGCAAGCCAGGGTTGCCCCAATTCGTCCCAATGCAGACGGGAATTTGTATGCGGGCCAAGACGGGCCAGGCTGATTTTTCCCGGTAGAATGGGCCGTCAAAAGGTTCATCGAAGGCAAGCGTGGCAAAGCTACGTGCCCACGATTCTTCTGGATGCAGGCGTCCAGGCATCTTCGTTCTATTGAGGAAGAAGAGACGCATGATGAACGACTGCACCCATTGCCGGTTCAGCAGGTACCCCAACGCATGCCGCACTCTCGGTGGCACTGTGACCTTTTGCGTTGCTCCGACAAACGTGTAATACGTGGCGAAAAAATCAGAATGAAAGGTACCCCCACGTGAGACGAAATGCCGATAGAGATCGGTGAACCCCAAGTAGGGGAAAATCGCCTTCAAATGGGGGGGATGTTGCGCAGCAGCGAGATATTGGATAGCGGCGAAATAGGACATACCTACCATGCCGATATTGCCGTCGCACCAGGGCTGTCCTGCGGCCCATTCGATGACCTCAGCGACATCCTTTTGCTCACAGGGAGAGAACGACTCGACGCGACACCCAGCTGATTTTCCTGTTCCCCTCGCGTTCACCGTCAGATGACAATAACCACGTGTCACAATATATCCGACCACACCGACTTCGTTTATAGGGAGAGGAAGCCCGGTGCTCTGAAGTTCTTTCGTATACGGAGACCATGCGATGAGAGCAGGATAGGAGCCATCTGCCTTGGGACGGTAGAGGTCACCAGACAGAACGGTACCATCGGCTAAGGGGATAGACACATTGGGGAGACAGAGTACTTCGTAGTCTGGGGCAGACGTTTTCTTGGGTACCCACCCAGCAAGTTGCTCACCCGTCAGGCGTTGGCATGGTTGAATCATGATGCTTCCCTCCTTTTACGCAATAAAGCAGTACGTCCAGGGAACAGTGGTAGCGTTCAGTGCCCGTTGAACATTTGTGTGATAGGCGACGGGAGCCTCCCTCATCCAGCGACAGTTGCTGTTGTGCTACAGTGCTCAACGGTGTACAGATGAAAGTCGATGTGTTCTGCGAGTTCCCGACATTTGTTGATGTGTTTACTAGCTTCAGGATTCTTTAACATCGCCTCAAGCGCTGCCACACTCTCCCACTGTGCATAGTTGGTGACACGGACTCCATCGACGCTTTTATGGATGTTGGCAGAAATAAACCCTGGCAACGCTCGTATCACCTGCTCTGTTGCTGCAACTAAGGTATCGACCAACTCCTGTTGCTGCTCAGGGGAGACGGTGAAGACATTAATCAAGGTGCATTGTTTCGTATGCGGCGTAATAGTCGTCATATACTTCCTTTCTTCCATACCTGGAGACTGAATCAGTCCTGGATACCAACCAGGATACTGAATTATGGACGTGTGGCAACCAACACCAGGTCCGGCCCCACATTCGGCCACGCTTCAATCTGAAATGCTGCTGTAGAGAGCCACTCTTGCATCTGTTGCGAGGTAAACGTATCGCCGTTCCGCGTGTTGACTAGCATGTTCAAGGACACGATATACGGAAAGAGCTTCGTCCCTTGCTCGTTATAGGTCTCAATCACTACCATTCTCCCACCAGGTGTGAGAGAATGATAGCATTGATGAATTAGCCGCTGCGTGTGCTCCTCGCCCAGAATGCGGAACACGTGGCTGACAAAGATCAGGTCAAAGCGTCGTGGCGGCAACTCAATGGTCTCAAGCTGAGCAGGCCAATACTCTAACCGATTGTCAACGCCATGGTTCCGGGCGTATACCTGTGCTCGAGCTAGTGCTTCGGGAAAGTCCACTGCCACTGCATGAGCATCTGCATTCAGTTCCAGAGCTGCGATGGCTCCCGGAGCGGTACCGGCTCCCAGGTCAAGCACCTGCATACCACGAGGGTGTGACCCAACTTCCAGGCGCTGACAAATCATGTGCATCAGTGGGTGAATCAGAGGAAAGAGATATTCATCCAGAGGCGCAAAGAAGGGACCACCAAGCGGCTCTTCGTTGATGAAACGGACCGCCTGACCTGTGCGCACAACATCTGAGAGATGTATCCAGGCATCCCATTCCTGGCGGTTCTGCAATACCACGTCGCCCATGTACGATTTCTGACTCCGCACTAAGAAACGTTCGCTCAATGGTGTCAATGTGTAGTTGTCTCCGTTGCGCTGCAAAAAGCCCATGACGCTCAGGGCTGCCAGCAAGCGTCTCAGGGCATTTTCTGATGCCTCAGCATGGTGCGCTAGTATTCCTGGCGTGTTCATGCCTTGCGCGATCCGCGTAAACAGATCAAGCTCGACGGCAGCGAGCAGAATGCAGCTTTGGGCAAAGGCCCAGGTTGTTTCGATGATAGGGCTGGGGGTGAGACGCGGTATTGCACGCTGCACTGGCTTTGCTTCCACAGGCTCCTCGCTGGAATCATGCATTTAGCTTCTCCCATTCTTACATGCTTTGCTTTGCCTTTGGTAGGGGTACAAGGTATTGCGTTCCCTGACGCTATGCCATGTCAGCAGCCATATATTCCTGGCTCTCAAGCACCTGCTTGAAGTGCTCTTGATTGTTCTGCATATGGCTGACCATGCGTGCAAGTACCTGTTCATTTGTAAGAGGCGCATTCGGGTCTGCCTCAAAGTCCTGAATCCAGGTCATGAGCACGCCATTTTCGACAGGCTCATACAACCAGGTGAGATGCATGTAGAGAAACGGAAACTTTGGCGTGCCTCGTTGGGCAATGGCAACGCGCTCCTGGAAATCCAGAATACGCCATGAGCGCCATGTTTGCCCTTCCTCGTTCGTCAACTCAAATTCGAGCTTCGCAAACCGTCCATCGCGCTGCGATGAAAGTATACGTGCATGGCTATACTCTTTGAAGAGTTCAGGCCACCGTGCAATATCGTTGGTGATGGCGAAAATCCGATCAGCGTCGCCACGAATGGTGATAGAAGCTTTGGCTTGAGGCATTGTTCATTTTCCTTTCATCTGTACCATTACGGTTGTCGTGTACTGGGCGGCATTGCAGAGAGGTTCATCTGATGAATTTCGCCAGCTGCCTCCTGCATAGCCCGTTCGAGATTGATCAAGTGCCTCTCAGGCTCAATCCACTCGGCGAGTGGGCCTGTATCCAGGAGCGCCAGAGCGTCCTGAGAGGATTGGTTTTGTGTAACGGCTGCTCGTCCTATACACTGGATAGCGAGAAAATAATCTTGCAATACTCTGAGGTCCTCTCCAGTTCCAATAGGACCATGTCCAGGAACGACCACTGCTGGTTGGAGTGCAATCAAAGCATCGAGCGCTGCTATCCATCCCGAAATAAGACCATTGACTGCCAGTGGTGTCACCCCAATGAAACAAAGGTCACCCGCGATTAAGACACGCGATGTGGGGAACCACACGGCCAGGTCAGCAGGAGTATGCGCTGCCGTAAAAGCACGTACCATTCCTCCGTGAGGTGGTACGAGCTGATCGAGCCTGGATGCTGGCATCGACAATGCAAGTGTGTCGAAGCGGCCACGAAATTGAGGCATCAAACGATCATAGCGTGCAGCAGGAAGCCCCAATTGTTGTAGTGCTTGAACCGAGGCGGGATGAGCGACAATAGGCACGTCGGCGAAGAGTGTATTACCCCCGACATGGTCGATATGATGATGCGTGTTTAAGACGGCATCGACATGTGCGCCGCGACGCGCAATCTCATGCACAATGCCTGCTGCCATCTCTGGAAAGGTCATGGTATCGATCACCATGGCTCGCTTCCCTTCGACAATAAAGGAAGCATTCGCCACACCCACCTCTCCGTGTCCATGCACAATCGTCACGATTCCGTCCGCTACTTCACACACCTGTTGCCTCGGCCAGGTGTTCATACACTCTTCACCTTTTCCTCTGACTCGGCACTCTGTACAAGCTGGACAATATCGCTCAACGTGGCACAGCGATGCACATCTGCATCAGGCAACTCTATGCCAAACTCGTTCCCTAGCGCTATGCTAAGTTCGACCAGTTCTAGAGAATCCATACCAAGATCGTCTTGCAAATGGGTCCCTGGCGACAAGGCAGTATCACTGCCAACCTGCACACTAATGATCTTCTCAACACGCGCAAAAACGTTTTCTTGCGTAAACTCTTGAGCCATAGAATATATCCTCCTGCTAGTGTTACACAAACATGACAGAATCAGCACAGCATACGAGTAACACTGTACAAGGTTTCTAGAAAGAGATGCTCTCCCTAAAGCCAACGCCGTAGCAGCACTACTGCATTGGTACCCCCGATACCACGAGCGTTGACGAGACACGTGTCAAGGCGGTCAATGGAACGGGGAGTACGTGCAACATAGTCTAGATCACAGCCTGATGCAGGTTGATCGAAGTGTAACGCTGCTGGAATTACCTTCTCCTGCATAGAGCGCAAAGCAATTGCCGTATCGACAGGCATGGCGGCCCCAAACAGATTTCCAAAGGCAGACTTGGGCGTACTGACTGGCACACGCGGAGCCTCATTGCCTAAGGCCAGATGAATGGCTCGTGTTTCAGAAACATCCTCATCCGGTACCGCTGATCCCGCGGCGAACACACAATCGAGCGTAGCTGCGGTCACTCCAGCCTGATCCATGGCTTGCGTCATGGCAGCGGCATAGCGTTGCCCATCAGGGGCGCATTGCACGAAATCATAGCCATCATGCGTAGTTGCCCAGCCAGCGACCTCTGCATGCACTTTTGCCCCTCTGCTGAGAGCATCCTCTGCACGTTCCAGCACGAAGAAGGCAGCACCTTCAGCCGCGACCAGTCCATCATGGGCTCTATCAAAGGGGCGATAGACATCAGTTGAACCGTCGGCGGCTCGTGTTGACATGAACCCAGAGGTTTCATAGCATAAGGCAGCATAGGGGGAGAAGGGTGCCTCAGCGCCTCCTGCAAGCATGATATCAGCACGGCCCCTGATGAGGCAATCTGCCGCGTGTGTAAGCGCGAGTGCGCCACTGGCACGGTCACTCAGAAACGTGCGCCCAATCCCTTTGATGCCAAATTGAATGGCAACATTGCCTTGAACAGCTGCCGGAAACCATGCCGTTGCCATATATGGACTGACCTCACGCGGTCCTGACTTCCAGAGATTACGGAGTTCCCGTTCGGCAAATTCCCATCCGCCCAGGTTATTGCCAACCGTGATCCCTACACGGTCTCCTCCATGCTCCTGCTGGCTCCAGGTTGGCTTGTTATTATCCAACAGCAGGTCGGCGTCTTGCAGCGCCTGCTGAGCAGAGATCAATCCTAGCGTAGAGAAACGATCTACTTTGCGTACAATACGAGGACTTATATAGCTTTCAGGACGAAAATCAGAAAATTGACCGCCAACTTTACATTGAATATGCGATGTATCAAAGGACGTGAGTACCTTGAGACCTGTCTCCCCGGCCATTAGTTTGTCCCATAGGATAGCCGGACCCACACCGTAGGGTGAGATCACTCCCATGCCAGTGATCACAACTCTTGCCGTCATTATTTCCTCTCTGTCGAATAACTACCCATCACCATCGCTGCATGCAGGCTTGAGAAGCCACTTGCAGTCGTAAGTAGCCAACGCATAGCGTGGGAACGCCCCTGGTTTGGAACATAATCCAGATCACACTTAGGGTCAGGGTCTTCCAGATTGATCGTTGGATGGATAGACTGCGACTGTAAGCTCATGGCGCACGCAACCACTTCCATAGCACTTGCCGCCGCCAGGGCATGACCTACCATAGACTTGGTGGAATTAATGGGAATGCTATAGGCATGCTGACCCAACGACGCTTTTATTGCCAGTGTCTCACGAAAATCGTTCTGTGGTGTTGATGTTCCATGAGCATTGACAAAATCTATCTCATATGGCGCGAGATGAGCACTCTGCAACGTCCCCTCTATAGCGCGGGCAAGGTCGCGGCCTTCAGGAGACATATCGGTCATGTGGGTAGCATGCTCGGTCACATCCCAACCGGCGATCTCTGCGTAAATAGGTGCGCCTCGCTGTAACGCATGCTCCAGCTCCTCAAGTACAACAATGCCAGACCCTTCTGAGAGCACAAACCCATCACGGCCACGGCTAAATGGACGCGATGCCGTGGTTGGGTCAGCCGTGTGGTGCGAGAGGCAATGGATGATATCAAAGGAAGCAATCGTGATCGGCGTGATCGGAGCCTCGGATGCTCCTGTAATCATCACATCATGATCTCCGTAGGCAATACACTCATAGGCATAGCTGATAGCATCGATGCCGGCAATGCAACCAGTCGATAACGTGGTGCATTCTCCTTGAAACCCATAGCGAGAGGCGATGGCTAGCGCTGCTGAGTTTCCCATAGCGGCTGCGTAGAGGTGGGGCGAGATGCCCTGGGCGCGAAGCGGTTCTTTTCCCTGATCAGTAGCTTTAGTGAATTCCAGATCCAGTGTTTGTGTACCACAAATAGCAGTTGCGAGGGCCACACCCACGCGTTTGCAATTTATACTCTTCAAATCTAAATAAAGGTCATGAACGGCTTGATGTGTCGCCGCAAGAGCAAACTGAATGTAACGATCCATAGAGCGGTACGCAGAGGGAACGCTCTGCTCGTCTGGCTGGAAATCCACCACTTCACAGACGACCTGCGCACCAAACTCATGCTGACCGAACAGGCTACAGCACGTCACACGATCCAACGTTGTGGCCCCTGAAGCCCCATTGAGCAAATTCTTCCAGAATGCTTCCTTGCCAATACCTATTGGAGAGATGACACCCAAACCAGTGATGACAACTCGGCGCATTATATGCCTTCTCCTTTTTGAGCGACAAGAACTGGAAAAGGTCCCACGCCATCCAGACGGCGAACGCCCGAGAGTCCGCTGTCTTTCAACCAGGCGGAGACTTCGCTACATGTCCATATATGCCCCTGAGCAGTATTCACGAGCATGGAGAGATCGAGCGTGAGAGCGGCTAGAGGCCCGCTGCGATCATCCGCGAAAAAGACATCAGCGAGAATCAATGTTCCACCGCTACGAAGACTCTTTGTCAGCTTTCCGAGCAGTGCTCTCGCACGCTCTTCACCAATGAAACGACATACATGCGCCAAGATTACAAGGTCATACAAGAGAGTGGGATAGGCCACTGTCTCCATGTCGGCCCCTAGCCAGGTATAGCGATCGCTCATTGCTAGCTCAGCTACCTGCTGCATCCCCTGTTCTACCACTCTGGGTAGATCAACGGCAGTAACATGGGCAAAAGGATACTGTTGCGCAAAAGCAGTACTCCAGGGCGCACTTCCTGCCCCCACATCAAGCACATGCAGAGGCCGCTCATGTGCTCCCAAAAATACAATAGCTGCTGTACGTTTCGCTACGGGATGCACGAGCGGAAAAAGATCGCGTACACGCGGGGCAAAGAATGCCTCTGCTGTAGGGGCATCGCCCAGATCTCGGTAAGGTTGGCTCGCGCATACCGTTTGAGCAAGTTCAAACCAGGCTGGGAGATAGTCGAGCATCGCCAGGGTATCGCCTCCCAGATATTCTGGCTTTCCTTCTACCAAAAAGTGGTCGGAGAGAGCAGTCAATCGGTAGGCATCATCTTCTCTTTCGACAAGTCCCAGGGCCTCCAGTCCTTTTAAGAGGCGTTCTGTAGGACCAGGAGCAGTATGAGCAAGCGCAGCGAGTGCTGCCGGTGTAAGTACCTTGTGCGCCATATGGGTGAAGAGGTGCAGACGCACAGCTGCCACCAGCATAGCCGTACTTGTAAATGCATAATTCAGGTCCAGAATACGCCGGGGGTCAAGTGCTGAAGGAAGAGGAGGCTGTGAACGTGGGAGTTGCGATGCCATAATGGGCGAATCCTTTCGACAATTCATTACCATATACGAGCATGGAGAACGTCCAAATCACGAACTTTACCTGGTGGTCAGGCCAGCGTGTTTTTGATAACGGGATAGGGCTCATGGCGCTCCATGAGCATCTCATTCCTGTAATATCAACATGGACTGACTACTAGTACATACGACTATGATGGGCACTCCCCGCCTCTATTTGAAAGGTAAAGTCCATTATCACAACGTGTATGAAGAAGACCCCCTCTTCGTCTTCTTTATTCAAGCGGCCATGCAAGAAGTTCACGTGCTTATGCAACCGTGCAGTTCACAAAATACATTGTACCATATTGTTTCATAGTATATCAAGGGCTTTTAAGGCATGGTTCAAAAGAACTTAACAGTTCCTAACAGACTGAATAACGCAAAGTGGCTTGCTGAGCCGATGCAGATTTAAATATGACCGTTCAAACGGTCAAATACAATTCATCCAAATTGCACTTGACCGTTTGAACAGTCAAACCGTGTCACCCTGAGCGAAGCGAAGGGTCTATCGCGTTCGGCACTGAGATGCTTCGCGGAGTTTACACTGAGCGGAGCGAATATGCTCAGCATGACAAAGCTGTGTCTTTCTGTTGGTGAGGAACTGTCAAGTTCATTTGAACCATGCCTAAAAGTGAGAATGACTTACCTAAAAGTGAGAATGACTTGCTAAGCTTGTTCCTTCACCTCTATAATGAGAACCAAGCTTTAACAGGCAAGGAGACGAATGAAATGGCGCAGCAAGACTACTTGTACCTTCTTAAAAGAGGGGCAATGTACTGGAATCAGTGGAGACAAGAGCATCCAGAGATACTACTTGATCTGAGCAGAGCCACCCTCAGTGGAGTCGATCTCATGAATATCAATCTCAGTAAAGCCAACCTCACCATGGCCGACCTCAGTGCCGCTAACTTGAAAATAGCTAATTTGAAAGAGGCCAATCTCACTATGGCTAACCTCAGCGCCGCAGACCTTAGAATGGCTAACCTCCACGCCGCCAACCTCCACGCTGCCAACCTCAGAGAGGCCGATCTCAGAGAGGCCGATCTCAGTGACGCCAATCTCAAAGTAGCCGACCTCAGTTTGGCAGATATACGAGGGGCAATCCTTGATGGGGCTATCTTCGATATGACAATACTTGACAAAACAAAGAAACGAAGGGGCTGGAGGAGCTTCTTTTCTTGAACACGTACCTCTCCTCCTGCGGGGAGTGGCCAAAGGCGCCAGTGCCTTGATCCCGGGCAAACTGGTGTCGCTCTTCAGTGTGCGCACCCAACCACGACGCGGCTCCCACCGCCGCTTCACGACCGTGAAGCAGCAAACGTCTATAGCCCTGAGAATTCTTTATACTCTTACCTCTTCGTGTATCCACGAAGGCAAGCTGCCCCAAAGGTTGAGAGCCATAGGGCGGGTATGCCAGAGACGCGGCGGAGTTGTCACTTCGCGGTCGTAATATTGTTGGAGTTCGGCGGAAAGCTCGATATGGGCGCCCTCAGTGTCTGCTATACGCAAGAAGAGATCGTGGCCGGCGCCATGTCGACCGGGTCCCCATAGCACAGGGGTCTGATAACGGCTCAGGTGATCGGCCCACGTCAAAAGCTCTGGACCATTGAAGATGCCGTACCCCACGTGATCGACATCCATCTTTCCCTGGATAAGGGTGACCGTGTGGTGGTCATTATTGCAGCGCAACCAGGCGCTTTCGCGCAACAACCAGTCCGAGATATCGAATCCCAGCGCCTCGGTGTAAAAGTCCACCATTTGCTCCAGGTGAGGAGTCTGTAGCGCGATATGTTGCAGCCCTTGAGGGCGGAGCCGCGTCCGCCGTCCGCCAACTGACACAGAGGAGTTTGCCAGGGAGTCATCAAGCCTCACCGAGATTTCAATGGGATTCCCATCGGGGTCACTGAACCAGAGAGTATCGCCCGACTCGGGATCGCCATCTCGTTCCGCCAGCCTGAGTTCAATGCCCGACTGGTTGAGGCGGGCCGCCAGTGCGGCGAGTTCCGCGTCAGTATCAAGCTCGAAGGCCAGATGGTGCAGCCGAGTGCTCTGGAAAGGGCTGCGTCCATTGCCGATGCTGGGTCGCGTATCGCTAAACAGTGCCAGGCAATGGTGTTCCTCGCCAAGAGAGAGAAAAACGTTCGCGTTCTCCAGGTCGATGTCCTGGTCAGTCGGATTTTCAATCGTGTTGCGCAGGTCGAATCCCAGGACCTGGCGATAGAAACGCGCCTGGGCGGCTACGTCACTTGACCACAAACCCACATGTGCCAATCGCTTTACTTTGACCTTCTGTATTTGCTGCTCGCTCATTGCTTGCTCTCTTCTCTCCTGCTAAATGCTACACCTCGCTGGTATCCATCAATATTAACGTGTATCATACACAGTGATGCACAGAGGGTCAAAGAAACTACCTAAAGGTCATAGTAACCTGTCATCCATGGAAAGCACATTGGCTGAAGAGCGCATTTTTTGTTCACACTCGTGCGGATTAATGATATTGTTGGCGAATTCAGAAACGAGCATCCTTCTGAGTTATAATATCAATGTGTCCAAACTGGAAAATCCAATTTGCCGACAATTTCATCCATAGGTGATGCTTGACCAAATTGCTATCCTGTGGCGTGAAGAGTTTTCTCACAATGAATGTTATGAAACAGCATAGGGGAAGATTAAGAGGAGAACAGATGATGACAATTCTCAAGCGTTTACCTCTTTTCGTCGTACTTTTTGTAACGTTAGCGCTTACGTTTATTGGCCTGCAAGCGCAGACTGGGCATGCGCAACAAGTGATGCCATCAGGGTCATGCGGCGACACTGTCTCCGACGATGCCCAATTGTTTGGAAGTCGGATCGTAGACATAGTAAATCAGGCTAAGGCAATTAATGATTCCCTTCAGGCAGATACGCGGGTGGTTACTGTAAGCCAAAATAAACTTGCTGGTAGCAGTTTGAGGGACTACTTTTACTATATACAGTCTAAATGCCCTAACTGGGGAGGACCAAACTTCATGGTTCTCATCTTGGCGAAAGGCAATGAGCCATTTCTCCATTTGGGGAGTAATTTTAGCACAAAGATGACTGCTGCTGATTTCCAGCAGATGACTCTCAGCATCCGCTCCGAATTTACTAATGGCAACTATGCCCAAGCCACCATTGACCTTCTCAAGCAGGTTCAGAAGAAGCTTAGCCCCGACTACACCTGGATTTGGGTGACGCTAGCAGTTCTGGTTGCCTTAGGTGCAGCAGGAGTCCTGGCAGTTGTGTTCGTTCGACGACGACAGGCAGTGGCAGTGGCAACAAATGCTCGGGAGAGTGCTATACTTGCGAAGCAAGCGGCAGTGAATGCCATCAGCCTTTTGAGTAGGCAGATAGGAGATTTGTCGCCCCGAATTGAAGTTCTCCTGGCACTTATTCCTGAAGTCGCAGCAACTCAATTAAGTGGTTTGTTTGAAGCCGCAAAGGAGAAAGCAAGTAGAGTACAGGAGCGCTTAGGTAACCTGCTGGGGAATCCTGCTACAAACCTTAACAGTAAGACATTACAGCTGGAGCACTATGCGCAGATGCAACGTGACTATCAAGAGGTTTACAACGAAGCGCAAGAACCTCAGTACCTACTGAATGCGGCTGAAACTGCTGTTCAAAGGCTGGAGAGAAACCCACAGGAGGAGATTGATTTTCAACAGCTAACAACACAAGGTCTTCCCCAGGGGTATCGGCCCATTTCCCGACCAGGCTACTCCTCAGAATCAACGTGGTCAGGTCGATAGCAGACGACGCATTCGACACATTGAAAGGGGGTATAGGCAGGCATTAGTCTTCGAACACCTGCTATAGAGGTGTTGCTCATCTGATTGCTAAGCAATGATCAAAAAATGTACATGAAAAGGAGAAGTAACTCATGGAAACTCTTCGTCAGAAAGCACGAGTTTTGTCTTTGGCATGGCTCCATCAAATTGCCGATGCAGCGGTTGATACGCAATCCATTCCCGTTATGCAGCAACATATCCGTGACCTGGAACAAGCCATTTCCGATTTACGTGAAGCACAGGCAGAAAATGCTGGGGCCATCGCTGGACTCAATCGGCAGATAAGCCAGCTTCATCAACAGGAGGCAACCCTGAATACTCAGGCAGACGCACTTCTGCAGTTGAATCCTCCACGTGAAGATTTGGCTGTAACAGTCGAGCAGCGCCTTCAAGAAGTGGAGAGTAGTCTTACGCCGCTCAACAACCAGCTTGAAAAAGCTCAAGCTATTCAAGCTCAATATGAGCAGGTTATGAGTGCCCTTGAAGCGAAGCATACAGCGATGATGCGTCAACTCCAAACCCTGCAATCTCTGGATACCTCTGCAAATGCAGAGGAGCGTGCTGCA
>VBHI01000111.1 GCA_005881495.1 Chloroflexota bacterium | reverse complement strand
ATCTTCTAAATCTCCAAGAGGGTCGGTTTCGTCTGGACTACCTGCTAAAAATTCTGAACTACTGCCACTCTGCGCCGACTTAGGGGTGAGTATTTGCATGTCAAGGGCAACGATATCGAAAGCGTAACGTTCGACACCATTTTTGTCAGTATATTTGCGTTGTTGCACACGACCCTCAATATAGGCTTTGGAGCCTTTGCGTAGGTACTGATTACATATTTCTGCAAGCTTATCCCAGGCAACAATGTTAAACCACTCTGTTTCATCACGCTTTTCACCGGTGCTTGACTTATAAGAGCGGGTAACTGCTAGCGAGAATCTTGTGAGAGCAGTACCATTCTGCGTGTAATTCATCTCGGGGTCTCTTCCGAGATTGCCGATCAGCATAATTTTGTTTAGCATGGTTCAAGATCCTTTCGACGTGATAATCACTGCCTTAGCTCTTCTCTACCGCGGAGATCAGACGAATCGACCCAAACGTATTTTAATTACTCAGGCTTCGATGATTTCTTCTTCTATTGCAGGTGGGACATCTTCGATGTCCTCAGGGGACAAGCCAACTGGGAGTTCTGTCTCTTCACCGACCAGATTCTCGTCGGGAGCTACTCCCTCCGGCTCTTGTGCCTCCACTTCTGCAGTTGGGGCAGCGGTAGCTGCCGCCGCGGCAGCGGCACGAGCCTCGCGTTCCTTCTGTACAGTCTTTGGATCGCGCCGCTTGATGAGATGCCGCAAGACCTCTTCCGAAACCTTGAGTGTACGATCGAGTTCAATTACCGTCTCAGGGGTCAGAATCATGTCTATGAATACATAAAATCCGTCGCGGTGGTGTTGAATGGGGTATCCCAGGCGACGACGCCCCCATTGGTTAACTCTGACGACCTCGCCGTTATAATTCGCGACGACCTGTTCGACACGGTCTAAAATTGCCTGTGTTTGCTCTTCACTGACTTCGGGGCTGAGAATGAATCCAAGTTCGTAATCTCGTCTCACGAAGTCACCTCCTTCCTTTGGGTTTGCACCTGGTCAGATTTACCTCTGAAGCGCCGGTTGAGATGAGTACCTACCTACATCTGCTGGTAGAACTCTTTCCCTTCACTCAGGGACTGCCAGAGCAGGTGGAACACCGACTTTATGCCGGTGCATAAGAAGACAGATGCCGCTAAAACTGCGCGGCCTCAGCGTGTATTGTCCCGCGATGGTAGCGGGGTGCTCAAAACACCTCGCCATTATAGCATTCTTCGCTATGTCTGACAATAGAGCTAAGGTTTACTAAGAATTCCAACTTCCTATTCCTTCTATACACTAGAAAAACGGAAAAGCGGAAACAATTGAGCGCTTTTTGTAGCAGAACTACTCATTGACAGCAATTGCTCTATGCCCGATACTATGTATGGTGATCGATAGGGCAAAAGGAAGGGTATGAGGGGATACCCATCAAGGGAAGTGGCCTTTGCTCCCTTGCACTCCCAGGGTTGGTGAAACATATGCAGTGGCGTCCAGGCGGTAGAGACAAAAGCTTATATCCAGTGCGCTCGGGCAGAACACAGCCGGCGCTACCCGGCACTACCTTGCCAACGGCGCCCATTGCTACGCGTTCGCAGTCCTATCCCAATGAGCTGCAAACTCTTGCAAAAAACCGTCCGGATTATGGACAGCGCGCCCTGTTAACGCTGTTGGGCCTGGGAGCGCTCCTGGAATTCCTCTTACTGGCAGTCTATCCCCTGCTCGCTGCCGCTACATCCAGGACGGACGCGGCCAGGCAGGCGTTACTTGGCCTCTTCCCCTGGTTAGCACACCTTTATTGGACTTCCGTGTTGCCCTTCGTTGTAATAGCGCTTTCGCATGTCCCACTCTTCGTCCTCGCTCATGAAGGTTTGGGTACGGTGGGTGGAAACGCCAACTTGCTCTTATTCTTGCTCGGACTGGCTTTTGTAATCACGTTCCTCGCAGGACGTGTAGGAAATCGTGTGCTACGAGAACGGCTCTCGCTCAACGATACCCGCGCGTTGTTCAGCACAATCATCATCCTGACAGGCGTCTTTGGCGTGACCTGTTACTTTGCTCCTGCTATCCTGTCGCAGGGGATGTTTCTCTATGGCATATATGGACACCTGGTTACCATTTATCATGTGAACCCATACACGGTCTCTCTTGCGGCTTTCCCGCATGAACTATTACAAAAAGGTATTGTCAACGGCACACAAAGTGTGACAGCCCCCGGTCCAGTCTGGATAGATCTATGTATTCCCGTGGTACTGCTGGCGCGCGATAGCGTCGCGAATGTCCTCCTGCTGTTCCGTGGTATTGGCCTGGCATCACATCTCATCAATACTGTGCTCATCTGGTTTATCCTGGCGAAACTGAAACCAGAGATGCGGATATCTGCCACCATACTCTATGGCTGGAATCCGCTGGTTCTGCTGCTGAGCATCAATGGAATGCACCTGGATGTAGTGGTCGTCCTCTTCATTTTACTGGCGATTTTCTTCTTTCAACGCAAATCGCCCATTTTAGGCTGGGTATTGATGCTTCTGGCAATGCTTATCAACATGTTAACAATCCTGCTACTGCCGCTCTTTTTCCGCCTTTTGCTGAAAGAAGCTCAAACAATACCCTCTGGACGGCGTGTGTTCTGGTGGCTGTCGGCTGCCGGTGTCTCTGCCCTGGTTGTCATACTGGCATACGCGCCTTACTGGTCGGGCTGGGGCTTAGCAGGTTTGCTTACCTATACGCAACAAGTCTTTTTACAAGACAAGGCGATCAATTCGCTTGATGCTGCGCTCATCAACCTGCCCGTGACATTACCCCCGGTGCTGTCCTGGCTGGTTGCTCCTCACCACTGGACGATTTTCGCCGCTGTGACGGTTGGCGCTCTGCTGCTGCTTGGCTGCTGGTTAGCCGACACCGTCGAACTGGTCGTGTTGTTCAGTAGCTGGATTGCCCTGGCGCTACTTGTCTTGATGCCCACCTACTGGCCATGGTATGCCCTATTGCCAGTGGCCCTGGCGCTGTCTTCAGCCAGCCGTCGCACTATGTTGCTGGCTCTACTACTCACGATGGGGGCCCTGCTCAGTTGTTACTTCTGGCTCTGGCAGCCTCCCTGGACAGGCCAGGCTCTGGTGACGATAGGTTTTCCACTCCTCGCCTGGGGATGGATCCTCTTCATCTTCACAACCTGGGAAATGACTCATGCTAACGTGCCGCAGCCAGGAGCGCAGAGCACGAAACCGGCGAGCAGGGGCCTATCGCGACCTTGGTGAGGCAGGTAGGATTGACAATAGTCTAGAAAAAGGTATGATATTCAATAACTGCCGCTAAAGTAAAAATCACTTTGCCACCCGCGCGGGTGGCAAAGTGATTTTTACTTTCCTTTCCTAATCTCTCGACCGAAAGATCTTCACCCTTCGATAGGGTTCTTTTCCTCTACTGCGCGAGATCAGGTTATAGCGCGTTGCCATCTGGTGCTGCAATCTGC
The DNA here is from genome assembly GCA_005881495.1 of Chloroflexota bacterium. The sequence continues at coordinate 6,582 of VBHI01000111.1, read as the reverse complement.
GGATGTAGGCATTGGCTGGAGCCAATTCTGCCGTCGTCAAGCCTTTGTTCAGGACTTGATGAATGGCGTCCTCTGTCTCCAGCAAGGCTCGCGTCGTTGAATCAACTGTATCTTTCCCTTCACCCTCTGCCTCGTCTTCGTCATCAGGCGGTGCGTCCGCCGTAGGAATGTCGAAGACGTGTGCAAGTGCGTGCTGCATTTGGGCGACGGTATTGTTTTTCAGGATGATAATCAACTTACGGTCCTGTTCCGCTTGCTGCAACCGCTCAGGTTGGCGGCGATAGTAATTTTTCAAAGTTATGACAGCATCGGCATCACTCTGGTTGTTCGTGACAATGATGGGTACACGTAGTTGACGTGCTGACTCTGCCAGGCGGTCGCGGTTCACGCCGAACGGATAGACGCGCAGCGTCTTCATGATCGGCACCGGTTCCTCCATCTCTTCAGGTTTGTAAACCCCTTCGGCCTGAGGAGCACGTTGAGTGGCCAGCAATGCCGTGGGGCGCTGGTGTTCCACGTCCGCTGGAGACGTCCCGGTCGGCGCTAAAGCTCGAAATTGCGTTTGCGGCTGGCTCTGGCTTCGACCGCGTGCGCGCTCATTGCCACCGCCTCCAGCGTTCCCACCGTTACGAAAACCTTGTCCCTGTCCAACCTGGCGAAACTGCCCCCAGTCCTCGTTGCTATTATTGCCACGGCTGGAACGCTCATAATTTCCACCTGGACCTGCCAGGCGAGGATCGACAGGTCCACCAAGGCCGCCAACGCCCCAGGTCGGTACCTCCATACCACCTGCGGAGATACGGCGCATGGTGACACGCCCACTCTCTTCATCGCGCGTGCGTTCCTCGGCAGTGACGGCGTGCCCTCGCAGCATACTGTCCACCGTTTCAGCGACATCGCGATGCACGATGAGTTCTTGCCAGCTCTGCTGTTCAACCACCACATCGAAGGTCGGTGGCGCTTTACGTTCCAGGATACTCTTCTGCGTATGACGGCGCCGCGCCTCCTCGTCACCGAGGGTCACGGTCTGGATACCGCCGACAAGATCAGAGAGCGTAGGGTTGACCAGCAGGTTACCCAGTGAGTTCCCATGGGCAGTTGCCACAAGCTGTACACCGCGTTCAGCAATAGTGCGCGCGGCGGCGGCTTCCAGCTCTGTACCGATTTCATCTATGACGATTACCTGGGGCATATGGTTTTCGACGGCCTCAATCATCACCGCGTGCTGTTCTGCGGTGCGTGCCACCTGCATGCGGCGAGCACGACCAATGCCGTGATGCGGAATATCCCCATCACCTGCGATTTCATTGGAGGTATCGACGACCACTACCCGTTTATTGGCTTCGTCCGCGAGGACGCGAGCTATTTCACGTAGCAGAGTGGTTTTCCCCACACCTGGACGACCGAGAATCAAGATGGATTGACCCTGTTCGACAATATCACGGATCAGGGCAATACTGCCGAGTACCGCTCGACCAATACGGCAGGTCAAGCCGACAACTTTTCCTTTGCGATTGCGTAGGGCGCTAATACGATGGAGCGTGCGTTCAATACCAGCACGGTTATCGTCGCCAAATTCACCGATGCGTTCGACCACGTATTCGAGGTCTGCAGTGGTAATTGGCTCTGTACTAAGGATCACCTCCCCTTCTGGGAACCGGCCTTCGGCGAAACGCCCAAGGTCCATTACGATCTCCAGCAGTTCGCTTCGGTTTTCTAGCCGATTGACCGCGTCGTGGATGCCAGGCGGAAGTGTCGCTAGCAGAGCCTCCAGATCGTCGGGGACTGTGCGCTGACGCATAGCCAGGAGCGCTATGTGTCGCACGAGCAGAGCCCTGATGGTGGTTTGCTCGAATCCACTGTTGCGCAGAGCGGCGATTACAAACGACTCGTACTCTCGCACCTGACAATAGATGCTTCTCGTCGTTACACCCTGGTCCTGTAACTTTCTGATTCCAAAGCGCAAAAGCGGTTCAGCAAGTTCAGAATGTTCAGGATGGACAATAAGAGAGAGCTGGTGCGGCGCCGAACCGTGGCCCGGGCAAAGACGCAGCCATGCTCCTAAACGAACGCCTACATCACACACATAGTTTTCCTGCCCCCGCGAGAAGGGAGCAGGCAACGGCCGTAGTGATCCGACGTGTAGCTTAGCAAATTCTTCGCTGTTCTCCAGCATCTCTGCCATCTGTACCCGTTGTGGAGTAACAGAGCGGTAGAGTTGATGCAAACCCCACACATGGTGGCGGTTCCAACGCCGCAGTGAGGGAAGGTTGGGAGCGGGGTCAGAAGTAAAAGATTTGGCCCCAGCAGGATCATAGACATAGGTCAATTCGCGGGCGTACCGTTGAAAGCCTGCTCGTTGGAACAGTTCCTGTTCTGGTATTTCGTCCTCAACCTTAGCGAAAATACGGAGGATGCCGTGTCCTGCAGCCATCTCTAACATATATTCAAGGAGTGCTGTCAGAACATCGTCGCTGGAGACATTGCGCTGTACCATCGAGGCCAAGTAGGAAACCTCCCACATGTTATGGGACGGCCTCTCCTGAATCTGGGCGAACCCGAGAATGCGCCAATGGTCTTCACAAATCCAGGTGCGCGAGGCCGGATTGAGCGGAAAGATATTACGCAGAAAAGGTGGCAATGGGAGACGTTTCTCCTCCGGCTCGAGCCAGCACACAAAGTTTGCAAACTCGTGCTGTCTACTACGAGCACGGCGATCAATCGAGTAGATGATTCCCGGCAAATCGACGTATAGTACCGGTCGTATCATCCATTACTCCCGCGTCTGGGGTCTCCGAATGGATATTACCCTTTGACGCTCTGTACTATGCGGAGAAAGTAGTGATGAAAGCGTGGGTCTCCTGAAACCTCCGGGTGAAATGCAGTGCCAAGTAACCTTCCTTCGCGGACAGCAACGATGGTTCCATCGTCGAGCGTTGCCAGTGTCTCCACTCCAGGTCCTACCGACTCAATGACGGGTCCCCGAATGAAGAACGCGTGGAATGGCGCTTCTCCTAGTACCGGCACAGACAGATCAGTCTCAAAACTTTCCCGCTGACTGCCAAATGCGTTACGACGGACGCGAATGTTCATCGAGGCCAATAATGGTTGACCTTCCAGCGCATTATCCGTCTCTTTTGCTAATAGTATCAATCCCGCACATGTCCCCCAAACGGGGAGGCCTTCGCGAATCTTCTGTTGTAATGGCTCCTGTAAGCCATACAACACCATTAGTTTGCCAATGGTGGTACTCTCACCACCTGGTATTATTATACCATCTAATCCGTCTAATTGCGCGGGTAATTTGATCGCTTTTCCCTCGACTTCGATGCCCAATTCGGTCGCAGCTTTTTGCAATGCTTTACAATGAGCTTCAAAATCGCCCTGCAATGCTAATACGCCTATACGTAGTTTTGAGTTGTAGTTTTTAGATTCCATATATTTTTCTGTTTGGATTGCGACTCACCAGGCCCTGCGCGGGACGCGATGAATCGGGTCCCTACGGCAGTTTTTTTGAGTGCAGGTATGTCTCGTTCAAAAGTACATTACCAGCCACGCCGGGCCATTAATTGTTCCTCGGGCAAGGTATCGAGGTTAATGCCCACCATTGGCTCGCCAATGTTTCTCGATACCTCCGCGATTATGGCGGGGTCTTCAAAATGGGTGGTGGCTCGCACGATGGCTTTGGCGCGTTTCATTGGATCACCTGACTTGAAGATACCGGAGCCGACGAAGATACCTTCAGCGCCTAAACGCATCATCAGAGCAGCATCGGCGGGTGTGGCTATGCCGCCCGCTGAGAAGTTGACCACCGGGAGTTTTCCTGTACGAGCTACTTCAGCGACCAACTCGTAGGGTGCGCCAAGATTTTTAGCCTCGGTCATCCATTCCTCTTCAGGGAGCATTTGCAAGCGGCGGATACCATCCATAATGGCTCTCATATGGCGGACGGCCTCTACGACATTGCCCGAGCCTGCTTCACCCTTGGTGCGCATCATCGCTGCTCCCTCACCAATGCGGCGCAATGCTTCGCCAAGGTTGCGTGCTCCACAGACAAATGGCACGGAGAAGAGGTGCTTATTGACATGGAAATGTTCGTCTGCTGGCGTCAATACCTCTGATTCATCGATACAATCTACGCCAATCGCCTGGAGAATCTCGGCTTCGACAAAATGCCCGATGCGGCACTTGGCCATGACCGGAATGGTGACTGCCGCTTTGATCTGGATAATAAGCTCGGGGTCGCTCATACGGGCAACGCCGCCGTGAGCGCGAATATCGGCTGGCACGCGCTCGAGTGCCATCACTGCACAAGCCCCGGCCTCTTCTGCGATGCGCGCCTGTTCCGCGTTTACCACATCACAAATGACGCCGCCCTTGAGCATTTCTGGAAATGTTCGTTTTACTTGTATGGTTCCTGTCTGCTTTTGCATGACTGTGTGTCTCCTGCCCTGATTGATTGTCCCATTACATGGATTGCATGGATGTATCATATGTATGTCACGATTCTATCATATGGGGAGTTTACGCTGCTACAGCCAATGAATCTGGGAGATACCAGCCATATGAGCCATTAATCAGCCAATTTGCTACTTGTCTCACCGCGTTTTTGCCTCTTCCAGCATAGCGATGACAGTATCCAATCTGTCTATGTGCTCTTGCGCTTTTTGTAGCAGGCTGAGGTTATTCAAGACACTATTGAGTTGTATTATGCCAGGAGTAAGGCGAGTTGCAGCTGCGTAGGTTTGTAAAGCCTCGTCTTTCATCGCTTTGCTGTTATTGATCTCTCCTAACACCAGTTGAGCCAGTGCCTGATCATAGTAGTCCCAGTAAATTTCCGGCGTGCGTCCCGCGTTCAAAATGCGTACCTTTGCAGCAGCCTCAGCAAGGATGAAGTATCTTTTGGCGTCATTCTTCTCGCCCAAATACCAGGAGAGACTGGCAACATTTCCCAGTGCGTAAGAAGAAGAAGGATCAGCGATTTGGGCCTGTGCATAATATTTTCTGGCTTGCTCATAATATTCCCTGGCTTTGGAGTCATGCTGTGCATCTCTCTCAATATCTCCCATGCGGCGGTAGACTGCACCGAGTCCCGCGAGAGCGTCTTCATAATTGGGGCGCAGATCAATGGCGCGCTTTAGATGCACTAGCGCTTCGTCGTAATCGGCATTACGTAGAGTCTCTGCATCTGGTCCTTTCTGTGCTTCTCCACGACGGCGGTAGGCCAATCCTAATTCCATTTCGGCCTCAGCAAAATTGGGAGTAACGGAAAGGGCTGCTTTAAACGCTGTGATAGCGTCGTCATAATAGCCAGTTCCGCTATAGATGCGGCCCAAACTATTATTAATCTCGCTGTCTTCTGGGAGAAGACTTCCGACCTTACGATAGAAAGCGACTGCTTCTTGTTTCCTGTCGTGATTGTAAAGTTGGTCACCTAAACCAAGATACACAACCGCTTTTAGCGTATTGTCCACGGCAGTTCTTCTCTTGATTGCTTCTTCTCGCTCCTCACTTAATTGTTTGCGATACCTGTTTAATAAAGTTAAACCAAAAGTAGTAAATAATCCAACCGCGATGGCTGATATCCCGACAACGACAGAAGCGAGATTTAGAATACTGGTTATAACGTTCAGTGTGCCTTGAGCTTCGGATGTGGCCTGATTGGCCTGATTAAGAATCTGATTGGGATCAGGTGTCGCCGTTGGCGCATCAATAATGGTGGTGTTGTGGGCCAGTGCATGTGATCCCGATGTTGTTACCAGGAGAATAGAGAGTAGGATAGCCAGCAATGCAACAGCAAATAAAAGGTGTTTTCTTTGCATGACATCCCTCCTTTTTATGTATGATAGCGAGTCGCGATTCATGAGAAATACCCGGGACGGGCTTAATGATATCATACCTGTAGATAATTTCAATGAGTTTTAAATATAGTTTGACAGAGGATGATACATTGTGGAAGTGAGGAGTTACCCTCACGACAGCAGGTTCAAGCTCAACTTCAGTGCCACATCTACGCGGCTGAGTTCATCGGAGGTGATGTTACCACGGCGACGCACCAGGCGTGATTTTTCAATGGTCATGAGCTGTTCACATTTGACATCGGTAAAATCGGTCAAGCCATTCTCTTCGGATGGAGCAATACGTACGTGCAGAGGCAGCTCGCGTTCAGTGCGGCTCATCGAGGCGACAATAGTCAGGGGATAAGAAAGAGAGGCATTGCCTCGATCATTCTGGATAATCAAGGCGGGACGAGTACCTTTTTGTTCTGCACCACGGCCAGGGGACCAGTTCACATCCCAAATCTCTCCACGCCTGGGGCTTGGGGGAAGCGATGGAGGAGAAATTGATTCTTGCTGTCTCGATTGTTGTTCGGGGCTGGGCTGTTGTGTTTGCCTCGCCTCACTACTCATACAAATTTACCTTATTACACAATTACGCAACCATACCTTCGTGACCGGCATCAAAAAAGAAGCGGGCATCGTCGAGAGTTTCTGGGAGGGAACCGAGATAGTCGTAGGCTTCATCGAGTGAGTAACTGAGAGAGGAGATTGCTTGTTGGCGTTTCTGAAGGATTGCGGTCTT
>VBHI01000325.1:23138-110103 GCA_005881495.1 Chloroflexota bacterium | reverse complement strand
GTGAGTGCAAGCTCTCTGGAAGGAACCCTCCTCGTTACATTCTCCGTGGGTTTTCCACCGTTGAGAGAAGGTTTGAACTCAACAGAGTTGGTCTTGTTGCATTTCTTACGTTTTCTCGGTACTTTATTATGTAGAATACCTTCACCACTGAGCAATTGGAGGTGTTCATCTTCACTCACCTCGTATCTGAGGTTTCGAGTATATCTGTACGCTAGCAAGGAAGCAGCGTGCTGAAAGGAGGCGATGCGATGCCAAACGAAGCCAACATCATCATCGTTAGTCGTTCCGTTGAAGAAGACAAGGACCCCAGCGGCATGGTTCAGGATGTGTTTGCTGCTGAAATGTGCCCTGCGAAGTGTCCCACTTGCCAGCGGTCCTGCGATTATACAGCGGGGCATGCGGGTCTTCACCACTGTGAGAAGGGGCATGAGTGGATTTAATCCCTCCCTACATCGGATGAGTAGGTTCTGTTGTCCTCTTTAGAAAGTGACCCAGGAGCCTGGTAGCTCGATGCTACCAGGCTTTTTTTACTCTCCATGGAATGTGTGGATAGAGGTCCTTGCAAAGCTGCAAGGGCAACAAATCCTAATCCGGCCACCAGGAGAACGGTGTAAGCCACGGGCCAGACGCCATCCCCAATTGTGTGTAAAAGCCAGCAGTAAACAAGCAAGCAGAGATCTAAGAGCGCCATGCTCCATCCAGAGACTCTGACAGAACAGGAAAAAGCTCTTCCAAGCAGGCCACTAGTCATAAGGGAAAAGCTTGTGAGGAGGCTCTTGTTACACAGGAACAACTGCAAAGGAAATCTCCCTCCTAGACCACCCTTTTCGGCTGGTTGCTTTAAGCTGACGGCGACCACGTTTGAGCTCTTACGAGACTGGTATCTTGGGCACGTGGATATCTTGCATGACCGCCCAAACAATCGTCAGACAACTGGTTTCGGTCGTGAAGGCGTCAATCTGGTCTGTGCGTTGGCGCACGTTACTAAAAAAACTTTCAATCGCATTGGTCGTGCGAATATAGCGATGCATCACCTGTGGGAAGGCATCAAAGGTGAGCAGATGCTCTTCATCTTCACAGAGACTACGGATCGCTTCGGGATAGCGCTTCTGGTATTTGGCGAGTGCTCGCAGCTAAATTGAGCAGTGCGTCTGCTTGCTTCTCCTGCTTAAAGATCCCTGCCAGTTCGATGCTCACCTCTTTGCGTTCCCGATGAGGGATAGCATTGAGCACATTGCGCTGTTTATGCACCACACAGCGTTGTCGGGGAGTTGCAGAAAAGAGAGCAGAGACAGCCGCGAGCAGTCCATCATGCCCATCAGTCACCATCAGATCCATCTGCGTGGCACCACGGGTACGCAGGTCTTGTAAGAGGCAACTCCACCCATCCTTGTCCTCTTCAGCACAAGCACGTAAGGCCAGCACATCCTTGTTCCCCTCCAGATCGACAGCAAGGGCAGTTAAGATGATGGTGGAGTCGGTTTGGCTCCCAGGTCGAACCGTAAAATGGATGCCATCGAGGTACAAGATGCGGTAGTGGGCAAGCAGGGGACGCCTGCGCCACGCTTCAAATTGTTCAGTCAATGTTTGATTGAGTCGGCTCACGGCGCTGGCGGAGGGACCAACTCCCATCAGTTTTTCAGCAACTTCTCCGACTTTATGAGGACTGACCCCACGCGACATCCATCTGGGTCAAGGCTTCAGCTACCTCGGGGGCATTTCGGTTATACCGCTCGAACGCCTGCGTGTGAAACTCCCCTTCCCGATCGTCTTCGGACTTTGAGATCCTCAATGCGTCCGGTGGGAGTTATCAAGTCACGGGTGTAGGATCCATTGCGATATCCCCTGCGATTGGGTGTGCATTCTCCCCATGACGCTCCAATACACTGCTCCAATTCTTCACGCATGACTTGTTCGATCAAGACCTGGACGGCACTCACAGCGAGGCAACGTAAATGCTGACGAAATTCCTCCTGTTCTGGCAGCACAGGTGACGATGACTCCGGCATTGAAACCGAAGATTTCGATGTGATAGGCTTTTTCTGAGGTACAGGCATAGCACTCTCCTTTTTGGAAATGAATGAACATCCTCAAAAAATGTTCTATGCCTGTATTATCCTAGCAGGAACCCCTTGTTGAACCGCTTTCCTTTACACACAATTGGGGATGGTGTCCATCTTTGGTTGTGGGGACAAATCCAGGTCGCAAATTTCCAGGGGAATCCAGTAGAGGTCATTGGGAGTCTCTACCAGAGTCGCTACATCTCCTTCGCGGGAGACCAGGCGGCCTCCTTTGGAGCGTTCATGCAGGATAAGAACGGTAGAATGGTCATGGTCTTCGATACCATGAGCTCTAATCTCAATCCGAGCATTATGGTGGTATCGCGTAAAGTGTCTGATTCCCTTGGGTCAATCGGGAACGCCCGCTTTATCATCAAGGGACCGTCAGAGACCTTTGACACTCGCTGGGGAGACTTTGAAGCCGCTTCCTACGATGGCTTCAGTGCCAATCACATCTGGGTGGCTTCACAGTATTCCATCAGCGGCGACTGGGCGACCTTTATCGCCAGAGTGTAGCCGCGCAGGGCGACCCAAGGGTCGCCCCTACTGCGAAGGCTAGCTTCCGAGAGCTTCTAGCAAGAGGTCGCCTTCTTCGGGAGTGATGCGGCCTTCGGCGATCATACGCAGGATGGCTTCGCGTTCCTGATCGAGGTTGTATTCAGGGCCTCCGGGTGTGCTGGCGTCCGCATTCCCAGAATCTGATGGCTGCTTCGCCTGCTCGCCTGGATGCGTTTCCTGCTGAAAACCCGCTGCTGGGGGCGGTGGAGGCACAGGCGGAACCGCGGACGGTTGCTGTGGTGGTTTTGGCGGTCTCGGTGGCGTCGGGGTCTTCGGGGTCTTCGGTATGCCCAGATTGCTTACAGCACGTTCTACGGCTTCGAGGGCTCCTGCAATGCCTTCGGAGGCAGCTTTGCGCGCCTGCTCTTTGATGCGCTCCAGCCGCTCGGGGTCGAGCCGCCACTCACGATCGTTGAAACGCACGTTGATACGTGCCTCCCGCTCACTAGCACGACGCGCCTGCTCCTCGGCTTTGCGCTGGGCTCGGCGCGCCTGCTCTTCCGCTTTGCGCGCGATGGAATCGGCCAAATCGGCCCCCTGTGACCAGCTTGCTTCATTAAAAGCCGCTGCTATCTCTCGGCTCAGTTCCTGGCCTAGTTTACTCATTTCGCGGCCAAAGCTGGACATTTCGCGGCCAAAGTCTTCCCATCCCCAGAATGCGCTGGCGCTGCTTGAACTACGCGGACCGTTCCCTCCGCGAAGCGCCAGGTCGCCGCCAACATTCAATTCGAGGTGGGCCGCGCCATCTCCATAGTTCAGGCTGATCATTTTTCCACTCCTGCTGGCAATAATTGAGCGGCCACTGATATCGCCGCCGACATTGGCTTGAATAGTCAGGTTGGGATTGTCCGGCAAAACAATGACGGCATCACCGCCTACATTTAAGCGTGCGCGGCTATCGACAGGAAAAGCGGATTGCAACGAGAGGTCGCCGCCGATGCTGCCGACCTCGATACTCGATTGTATACCTTTCAACGCTGCATCTGAACCAACGTGGCCAACCTGTAGATTGCCACCGATGCCGTTAAAGCTGACATCGCCGCCGATATATCCTAGCTCGACATTACCCTGTGCATCACGTAAAGAGCAGTCGCCGCCCACATTGCCGATTTGCACATAGGCAGCACTGCTTATACTCAGGTCACCACCTATATTGCCGACAGTGATACCTGTACGTGCGCCACCTGTGACTGCGCAGTCGCCACCGACAACACCGCAGCGTAAGGCAGACGACACTTCTTCCGCGCTTAAATCACCACCAACGGTGCTGATCATGACTGTTTCTGCTCGCACCACTGCCAGGTCGGAACCGACGGTCTCGATCTCTATAACCGCCACGTCCTTGAGGGCGGCATCGCCTCCGACGCTATGTCGCACGCGCAAGATGGAGGTATTTGAAACGCTGAGATCGCCGCCAAGGTTCGTTACATCTACGGCTTCGCCAATATTCTCCAACCCGGCTTCGCCTGAGATGTTTTTGATGGTGGCATCGCCAGAGATGTTCTCCAATTCGACGCGCCGCACACCATCAACCAGGACATCACCATGTATGTTTGCCGATTTGAAGCTGGTATCTTCAGGTACCAGTATTTCGATATCACTATCACAGTCGACAATGGTGAGCGTGTTTCCCTCTTGATGGATACCGCCTACTATTCCATCGCTCTTAGTCTCAACACTGATTGCCTGCTCTCTCCAGGTACGCAAGCTCAAGTCGCCATCAACCCGTGTGATGACTACCCGAGGTGCCGCGCCAACCGCAAATGTTTGTTGGGCCATTGAATCCTCCTTATGGGTGACCGGTTGGGCGACCCAAGGGTCGCCCCTACTATGCACGGTTTCCGTTTCACGGTTGTGAAGCGGCGGGGGGGCCGCTCCGTGGTATTACTCGGCGTATATTTCTATGCGCTCGCCTTCTTCCAGGTCTTGTAGATCAAGTAGTCGACCGGTAGTGCCATTTTCGATGGCATGCAGCAGGTCTTCTAGTGCGCTACCGCGAATCTGCGGTACCAGGCGTGTTGCCAGGCGCAAACCAACATCAATAAGACTGACGGGAACGGTCACGTTCGCTTTCTGACGATTGTTCGCCAGGTTCGTCACACGCACCCGTACTATGCGATTGCGCTTACGCTCGTCAGTATGTTCCTGCTTTACCTGCAGTGAGTCCAACAGCCGCGCGGCTTCTTCAGCGGTCACATTGCCGGACTCGACCAGGCGCAGGATACGAATACGCTCATCAGTTGAGGCTGCCATGGATCTATCCCTTCATCAAGCGCATGGCATCTTCTACGCTGATCTCTTTGGCGGCGAGGCGGTCGAGAATGGCGCGGCGATCAGCACGTCCATCGTTTTCAGGCGAGCCACCAAGGGCGGTCACAATTTCGTCCAGCCGGCTGCGCGCGGTATTGTAGGCGACGTCTAGCTCCGCGGCTAATTTCTGGATGTTGCCGCGAAACTTGACCAGCATCTCGACAAAATCAAGTTGTTCGCGAGTGAGGCGGCCGATCCAGCCCAGGCTAAATTGCCCCTCGATAACGATGCCGCTATCAGGGCATTCGAGGCGCGTTACGATCAGTTCACCGCCACTCACCGGGTCTCTTGTGATCAATGGGTGCATGCATGTACTCCTTTGTGGAGGTATCTAACAGTGATACCTCTCTGTTTGCCTGTTAATATCTTTTTTTGATTTGGCATTTCTTATTAACCACGTGGTAATATTAGCATATCAAAATAAAATTTGCAATAGTTTTGGTGATAAATTTCAAATTGATGGCGATATTTAGCAGTTTTCGGGAATAATTAGAGCACAAAAGACAGCAGGTCTCGCCCTACCAGGATGGTGCCCTGGTAACCCGAACTGGTGGTCAGGGACTGTAGATGCCGCGCATCGATTTCTCTATAGAGGTGCGAGCATACAATTGTCTTTGCCTGAGAGGAGACCGCAAGTTGTACGATCTCCGTGTCTTCAAGATGGCCCGAATCGATGATGGCGAGGTCAACGTCACGCAGGAAGTCTATTTCCGCGTCGTGAAAGTGAGAGTCACCGGTGATGGCATAGCGCCTCTCGTTCCAGGAAAAGCGCAGCCCATGATTGCCTGCGGGGGGCAGGCTGATGAAATCGAAGCGATGGGCGCCAATCTCAAAGTGCTGCCGCGTGATTTCATGGACAATGATGGTGTATGAAGGCTGTTGCAGGGCATGGGGACCAAAAAGCTGCAATAGGCCATCGATGATTGTTTGCACCCCCGGCGGTCCGTAAATGTGGATGTCGGTTGTGCGCGGGTCCCGCTGCGACCATGCTCCAGCCTGGAGAAAGGGGATGAGGTCCGAGACGTGGTCGGGGTGAAAATGGGATAGGACAATGTGCTGCAACTGGTTATGCTGAACGCCCGCCTCCAGCAGTCGCTGTACGACGCCATGCCCACAATCAAAGAGGATGTAGGTGTCGTCGAGGTCGAGCAGGACGCTAGATGCGCGACGTTCGGTTTCGATCTGGCAGGTGCCGGTGCCTAGGAGGGTGATGGTGGCCATGTTTTTCGGTTCCGTTCGTTCTGTCGATGAAGCGCCTCCCTTACAAAATAGTAGCATGTTTCTTTCATATCTACACTTTTTTGATATCAAGGGCGGCCATGTACTGGCATTCAACATATGCGCGACCTATATAGGCATCTTGCGCTAGCTGTTTCAGCTGCAACGCCAGTTTAACAACGGCGGGATCAGCAATATTGGCGGCATTGAGGATTTGTGCATCGTATGTGCGCATTTTCTGTACCCAATCCTTCAAGTCCGTTAACGCAATGATCACGTTCTGAGCATGTTGGCGCAGTTCAGCATTGTTCCCTGCCGACTGGAGAATCTTGTTCACCTCGCCGGTTAAGGCGTCAATGTATCCCGGCTGAGTTGGCGATGAGAGCAGACCGACAGGCACCAGGAGTAGATTATGAAGAGCGGCGGGTAAGTCGCCGCTACTTTTCGCAAATTGAGTGCCATCGAGCAAATTGATGATACGAATTGCCTGTCGTTGGGCCAGCGCGTGGTCACCGGTTACTTGTACGCTGTCCACAATACTGACAGCCTTATCATTTGTGCTTTTAATAGTCTCGAAAAGTCCAGAGATGAGGCTTGAATCAGCAGGAAAGCCCGGCATTCTGTAGAGTACATGCTGGATATATTGGAAGGAAGCGGCAGGGAAAGTGGCCTGGTAGACTTTCGCGTTAAGGGAAGGGGCAGCAGGCGTCTCGTTCCCGGCGTTTTCCACCGTCACAAAGACGACCTGCATTTGCGCCAATAGATTGCTGTGTTGAGCATTCCCTGCATAAAACAAGGAGGCAGCGCCATTGTGTACATTGAGCGGTCCCAATGGGATAGCCACGCCAGTAATGTTCCGCAACCAGGCAACATAGCGCTTGTCCTGCGGAGGATTCGGAATATTTTGCAACTCTATGCGTAACATGTCGTTCTGTCCAAGTGCATCATCCTGGAAGAAGACATGCCCGATGGGAGCATCAGGTGGAGGCACTGTCGATGCAGAACGTAAGAAGAGGCTGGCACCGAGAGACCCGACGACCAACAGGAGCAGGAGCGAACCGATAATTGCCAATACAACCGGCGATAAGAAATTTCTCGAGCGAATTTTCAAATCACTGCTTTCCTTGCCCTGCCATGCAGATGTGACCACGGAGGTAGAAGGAAATTTCATTGGTACCGTTGGTGCAGCGACCTCAACAATGGCCTGCGACGGAGGGAAAGCAGAACGATGCGCGGCGGTATTTCCCCCCACCGTTGAAGGTGTCTTTGGGTCCAGGCGCCCGGGCAAATCCTGCGGGGGAATCGGTGTAGGACGGGTATTTTCTCCGACCGAGGGATTCGCCAGGCTTTGCTGTCCCAGGATAGCAGGGAGTTTAGAAGAGATATTGGGCAAAGGCTGCGATACGCCTAGAATCGACGGTATACCATTGGTAGGCTGCCTGGGAGTTGCAGGACCCTGCCTGGCGGGAACGCGTAAAGCCCCGCTGGTTGTATAGAAAAACGGTTCTTCGTGCGAAGCCTGGTTTTTATTCAAGGCCATCTGAGGTAATTGCTCTACGGAACAAGCTTCGGCAAAGGCTCTTGCCAGCAATGATGCTCTAGCAAAGCGTGTCTTCGGGTCTTTCGCCAAGGTACGCAGGATGACCTCAGAGAGCGCAAGGGGAATATTAGGGTTAATGAGCATGGGAGAAGTCGGTAAGGTATTGAGGTGATGCATCATAATCGCCATGTTGCTTTCATCATGAAAAGGCAGCACGCCGGTGCATATTTCATAGAGGATCACGCCCAGTGCATAAATATCGCTGCGCGGATTTGGCTTCTCTCCTTTCACTTGCTCGGGAGAAATGTACAGAGTTGAGACATTATTCTGGTTGCCAGGAAGATGCGCGATACCAAAATCGGTGAGCATTGGTTCACCGTCCTTAGCATGCGCGGTATTGTTTATGTCGAGTAGAATATTCGATGGTTTGATATTGTTATGAACGATATGTTGTTCATGGGCGTAATCAACAGCCGCTCCAATACAGGTAAAGAGATAGACAATGTCCGAGATAGGGGGAAAAGTCCCTACACGCGAGGTACGCTGAATGACCGTGGCGAGGGTTGTTTGCCCTTCAATATAATCCATAACGATGTAGGGTGTGGTTTCATTTGTGGCTTCTGATGGGCGAGAAACATCGACTTCACGTACATGAACAATGTTGGGATGATGTAGAGTTGTTATGGCCTGCCATTCTTTCATGAAGAGCGTAATGAAATTGGGGTCATTTTGTAGCAGGTCGGGATGGAGCAATTTCACGGCAACATCTTGCCGAGTTTGTGCATCGAGGCCCTTCCAAACCTCACCTGCGCTCCCATGCCCGAGCAGATTCCACAACTCGTATTTTCCCAAGCGTCGTGGGGTTGTGCTCATTATTATTTTCCTTCACCACGTCGCGGCAAGGAGTCCCCTGGCTTCAGCCACGGGAGGAATGGCCGCCACTTTCACTGGAAACAAAATCAACTGCCTTCTTCATCTCCCGGATGCGGCAGATATCTAAACGATCCCATTGTTACCATACACGATTTTAGACATATGTTCAAGTGTGTGAGACTTTTTTCCTATGTTTTCACCCAGAAATTGTAGGGTATGGGGTACCAGGATACCCCTTTTTCAGCTATAATAAGACAACTCGAAACATACCCAGGAGGAACAGGTGCGCTTCGGTCTGCAAGATGTAAAAAAACAGGTATACCGGCGTGAAGGTGAACTCTATGTAGGGTTGCATTTTCTTCGTCCAGGAGAGTTGCGCAGCGAGATAGAGCGACTGATTGCCTACCATGAGCAACTGATAGGGCAATCACGGCTGCGGTTCTCAATGGATGATGCACGCGCGTGCATAGGAGATTATCGCCTGGCGCACTGCCTCATATGCGCGCTAAGCAACTGGTATCAGTGGCGGCAGCGCAGCTGGTCAGACGTGCTACAGCAGATCGGCAGTGCGTCTTACTTGCTGCTTGAGAAGGCCGGCATTACTTCTCCCGTGTATCTCCGGCTTGCGCTCTTCAATTACGTCAACGAACATCACCAGGGCTTTCTGGATGCGCGGGTACGTCCAGCAGCTCTGCAGGCATTTGCAGCCTCTTACCAACTTAGCGCACCTGACCTGGAGTACTTGCTGAGACTAGATAGCGACGATGAAGCGTTACTTGGGCGCGATTCGCTTCAACCGCCTGGTGCACAGGATGTTGCAACGCTGTATAACCAGTGGGCTTTTGAGTCGGCGCTCTTCAATGCCTCAAGTGTGCAGTTCGTCATCGATTGTCACGCCTTTGAGCAGGCAGCCAGCGAAGCGCGGCAGATTGGCAGCGGTATTGGCGCGGTCATCAAACGTCTCTGTTACCTGGCACGCCTGCTTGGCGTCTACTACGATCTCACCTATGATTCGTCCTCATCTCACACGGCACCATTATTGCATCTCACGCTCTATGGTCCGCAGGAAATGACCGGGGCGCCTCAACAATATGGCGCGCGTTTAGCCAGGCTCTGCCGGTTACTCCTGGGTTATGGCATCTCACAACGGCAGCATATCAGCCGAACGCATGGACAACATAAGCGGAACAATAGCCCGACTTCTGCCAGCGCTCTCAGCAGTGCTATTGTAAAGGCGGAGGCAAGCGTGCATTTCTTGCAACGCTCTTACCGTTTGGCCATGGATAACACCCTGCTCTCCTTGCTACCGACTGGAGAGGCATCTCTCGTGCAAAGCACAGCAGGTGCTTCCGCAGGTGTTGCCCAACAGGCTCCAGTTCATACGCCGTCCGTCTTCGATAGCAGCATTGAACAATCCTTTGCGGAGGCATTCGCGGCTTTGGAGAGCAGCCACGCGGTAGACGGTTGGCAGCTTATACGCGAGCCAGAGCCTCTCATGTTCGAGCAGAGTATCTTTATCCCGGACTTCGCGCTCACACGCGACCAGAGACGGATATATGTTGAGATACTGGGTTTCTGGACGCCGTCCTATCGCGAGCGCAAGGTGCAAAAACTGCAACAGCTACAGGGACGTGGGGACATCGTGCTGGCCATTCCCGAAGTGGCGCGAGAGGCCTTTGCCAGCCTGGTTTCTGTTTTTCCTATCGCCTGGTATAGCGATCAATTGTCGGCTACCGAACTGTTACATCTCGTGCGCAATCGTTACGATGACGTCGCCGAACGGCTGGGTGCAATTGATATCATGGCAGTGCGCTCGCGCGTGCAGCAAGAAGGATTCTTAACCGAGCGTGCATGCTATGAACTCTTACATGTTTACCGCCGTTCAGAGCTGCAACTGGCAGTGGAACGGGTTGTTGGAGGGGACGTGGCCTTTGCAGCGGGACTAGGACTCTATCGGGTAGATTGGATGGAACAACTGAGAACTTCGTTCGTAGTATTGATAGAGACTCTTGGTGCGTCACCGCTCGCGGTCGTCCTGCATGAAGCAAGAGCGCGCTGGCCTGTGCTGGCTGAGTGCGAGGATGCAACCATTGAAGCAATGCTCGGCCTCTGGCCAGAGGTGAGTGTGCACCGCAGCTCCATTTTTGAAGCGATTGTGGCGATGACCAATGACGGTGCCGAGCAAACTGCTGTGGCTGATAATGAGGAGCAGACCTATACTGTACCGGGCAGGAAAGCAGGGCGAGAAAAGCGTACAATACAGAAGAAACGAGTTGTGCGTGAGGCTTCGCAGGGTGATTTGTGGAACTAGGAAAATATTTAAGCGTAAAACAAGTTTGATGGACTGATAACTTTATGGATATCAAAGAGCTAATAGGTGTCACGCTTGGTACGTGTACCCTCGAGCACGTTATTGGTCACGGCGGCATGGGAGCCGTTTATCTTGCCCAACAATCTCGACCGGTGCGCACGGTGGCAGTGAAAGTGCTCATCCCCTCTAACAGAACAGAAGTCGAACAGAAGGAAGTCTTCCTGGAACGATTCCGCCGTGAAGCTGACACCATCGCGAAGCTAGAGCACAAGAACATCTTGCCTATCTACGAGTATGACGAGGCGGTGGTAGAGCAGGAGCGCCTGGCATACCTGGTGATGCCGTTTATCCGTGGTGGCACGCTGCGCGAACGCATCGACGAGATGAATCGCTCCGGTTCGCACATTGAACTCAAGCTGGTTGCCAGTTATATCAGCCAGGTCGCCGATGCGCTCGATTATGCTCACAGTCTCGGCGTGGTCCACCGCGACATCAAACCCGGCAATCTGCTTTTTCACCAGGATGGCCGGCTGCTGCTAGGGGACTTTGGCATAGTACGTTTGAAAGCCATGCCCTCACTGACCAGTGTTGGCAGCTTCCTGGGAACGGCAGAATACGCTTCACCTGAACAAATCAGCACCAATGAAATCGACTTTCGCTCAGATATTTACTCCCTTGGGGCTATACTTTTTGAATTATTGACGGGGAGTGCACCTTATACAGGGCCTAATCCATTTGCAGTCATGGCCAAGAAATTGCACGATCCGTTGCCTTCTATTAAAGACAGCCGCCCTGACCTTTCTACCGCAGTGGAAGCGGTTGTGATGAAAGCGCTGGCGAAGAATCCAGCGGACCGCTACCAGAGCGCGTCTGCACTGGCGAATGCTCTGCAAACCGCGATAGATTCCGGGTCCGTGTTGCGTCTCAGTGGCGATGGCAATAATAGCGACCTCACAGTAGCCGAGCGTGCCTGGGGTACGTCCTCACCAGTGGTTACCAGCGTACTTGCTCCCAACGCGGGGCGCATCATACCACCGACGCAACCAGGCATACCTGTCCCACTCTGGGGCACATATGGAGCCCGGCAGCCACAGCCGGGTCAATGGCAATGGCCCTCGCAAATGCAGGCACAGCAGGCGCAAAGTCCAGCAGGTGTACTTGCTCCAGGCCCTGGTGGTTATGCAGCTCCCTCCTACCCGTACAGCCAGCAAGATAATTTGCGACTCAACGGGGGCGTGGTCAGCGCGGATGTAAAAAAGTACCGCGAAGGGAAGCGCTTATTCTATTACTTCACGTTATTGATTACGTTGCTTACACAATTTCTCGTTTTCATCCTTGTCGATGCTCAGGCGAAAGATGGCACTGAAGTAGTCGCCATGTTTGGGGTACTGTTAGGCTGTAGCCTCAATGTCTTGATCCTAGCGGCAATTGGTTTTACAGGGGTAGTGCGCAACCGCGCTGTTCGCAAGTTCGTCATTCGCGCTCTCACAATTGCTATCATCACGCCCATACTCAGCGGCGTCTTTATCAGTTATGGAGCACCTTCAAATTCGTCTCATCTTCCTGCTTATCTTGTACTACTGGTGAGCAACCTCTATCTTCTACGCCAGCTTGGCAAGGTAGACGCCGACAAAGAGCAGGTGGAGGTGGCCCCAGTACTCTGGCGTCCAGCGTTTGCGGGCGCCCTGACGGGGCTCTTACCGCTGACAATTATGATGATTTTTGCTTTACCGGCCTTTTTTGTCTATCCGTCCAATAGCCTCCCCTGGCTGGATGTACTCGGTGTGCTGTTCGTAATCGCCATCGGTATCCCTACGCCGGGAGCTATGATGGCGGTCTGGCTCTCCACGAAAATGAGTTTTGCCACGCTATCGCGCAGCAGCGCTATCGCCGGGCTGCTGATGTTCAGTGGGGCGTTTCTTCTGGCGGTCTTATGGAACATGGTCTTTTCATCTCATTCCATCGTCTACACTCATTTGAACAAGACGTGGATGGCCCTTTTGATCATCGTGATCGTGATGAGCCTGGTTGGCGCGTTGCGCGGAATGCTGGATGCCTGGATATCTCGTCGCTTCCTGAGGAAAGATAAGACAAATATATGATCGAGCCTGGGACGCGATAATGCTGTTTTACTGATTCATCTGGAGAGCGGAAAATGCGGCGAGGGCCGATAAATCGGCGGTAATACGCATCAACCTAAGAAAAGCCCATCAAATGCTGTGGTGGGGTGGTGAGGAGTGGCTGGGATGGCGCGGCAGGAGGACGGCACTGTCATGCTGAGCACATTCGCTATGCTCAGTGTCAACTCCGCGAAGCATCTCGAGGCCCACCCAGACAGACCCTTCGCTACGCTCAGGGTGACAAGAAGGGGCCACCCGACGATGTGGGTAATCCAAACACCTACGGTTGGCCAGAGGATTTTGTGAAAAGTCATAATCGGATTCCTAAGATTTGTTATAGAGGTAGAATAGTTGGCCCGTTGTTTGAATACACGTCCAGGTGGAGGGCATGAGAACCTCGCCAAAGCAGTCGCCTGCTCTCGCTGTGATTTTCTCGTACAGGGAGCGCATATTGGCGGCTACGAAGTCGTCTCTTTCATTGGTGCGGGCAGCTATGGCCATGTGTACAAGGTACGCGAACCGGCACCGCTCAGCCGTATCATGGCGCTCAAGGTACTGCGCCTTGACCAGTTCAATGAGAAGGCGCTGGGAAGCTTTTTTGACGAGGCGCGGCGCATAGCCGACCTGCAACGCCCCAATATTTTGCCGGTCTATAATTTCGGGAAGTTAGAAGACGAACGCCCCTATCTGGTGATGGAATACGCGCCCCAGACTATCTATGATCTCTTTCGCAGGGCCGACGGCAGTAGACGAGTCGCCTTTGCAGAGGAGCTGGTCCCCTATATGCGGCAGGCAGCGGAGGCGCTGAGCTTTGTGCATCAAAACGGGTTGATTCACCAGGATGTTAAGCCGGGCAACCTGCTGATTGGACGCAACGGACAACTCCTGCTCTCGGATTTTGGTACGACCTTCTACCTTGGGATGCAGACGCACGCCTCTCTGGGTGAAGCGACCGGGACAGCGGCCTATATGCCTCCTGAACAATGGCGAGGCAACCCGCGCCGTGATTCGGACCAATATGCACTGGCCATTTGCTGCTACGAACTGCTCAGCGGGCGTACCCCTTTTAAGTATACACGCATCGAGGAGATGTGGAACGCACATTTCAACGAGCAACCGGCCTCTCCACAGCAGTGGAACAGGCGCATTCCGGTTGAAGTAGCGGCGGTGATACTACGGGCACTGGCAAAGGATTATCGCCAGCGTTACTCCAACATCCTGGAATTCGCGCAAAAATACAGCGAGGCAGTACAGACAGCCCAACAGCGTTATGTCTGCCAGCTCTGTAAGCACCAGAATCGTACTGGCGCACAGCGCTGCAGCGCCTGTGGCGCTGAGCGAGATAACCGGCACTGCCCCTACTGTGATACCTCTGTGCGTTTTGGACAACGCTGTTGCCCTCACTGTGGCCGATTGATCATACCACCTAGCGGCGTGCTCTATAGCCCGCTATCGGGGGTCAGCGTATGGCTGGGACGTTATGTTATCAAGCGAGTATTGAAGAGCAACGAAGAGACGAAGCTGACGGTTGCTGTGGCCTTCGACACGCAGGCCAACGATACGCAGGTTGTATTGAAACGCTGGGAGTGCACCGACCTGCCGTTAGCCCGACGTGCCAAGGAACTGGTCTACTACGAGAAGGCCACCGAGCCTCTGACGCGCCTAAGCCACCCATTATTGCCACGCGTACTTGATCGCTTTGTCGAGGGAAAGCATTACTATCTCGTGCTGAACTATGTTGATGGGGAAAGCCTGGAAGAACATATGCAAAAATTGCTCAGGCCGCTACCAGAGCGCGAAGTGATAGGCTATATGAATTCGCTGCTGAATGCGTTGATGGCCCTGGAGCAACAACGGCCACCTTTGCGCCACTACGATATCTCTCCCAGCAACATTATTATCGAGAGGACGCGGGGACGGCCCATATTGACGGGCTTCCAGGTTTCTGCCCCGCCCTCGTCGCGTGAAGCAGAGCAAAAAAGAAGCCCACATCGTACGACGCGGAAACTGGCGATCTCGCCCTATTTACCCGTACAGGATAAGCACTTCGACCAGCGCACATGTATCTATTCACTGGCCGCGTGTATGCACTACGCGCTGACAAACTACGCCCCGCCGCACTATCCCGCGTTCCCTCCAGTGCGGATGCTGAACCCAAACATTTCTTTCGCGCTCGAGACCATACTGAGCCGCGCTTTGATGGAAGACAACCGGGAACGATATCAGAGCTATGGAGAGATTCAGAAGGATATCAGGAAGTTGTTGTGAATTTATTGGCAGGACCGGGGGAAATTGTGACGGATATGTGCCGGTGAAGGTCTCAATGTGACCGATTTGTGAAGTCAATGCGCTACACTCCATGATGGAAAGATGTGCGAAGCAGCAGGCGAGAGGTGCACTTGTTCTTGGCGTTTTCTTCTCTCGCACCGCACGCTCAAGCTGAAGAGGAAGAAAGCACAACGACAGGAGGCTCTTTATGTCTACACATGTCTCTCCATCACGCCTTCCGCCTCCCTCATCTAATCAGAGGACGTTCACGGAGGAGCGGTCCATTGGGAGGATGGAGGTTTATCGCACACACTTAGTCAGTCACATCGGCTTCTGGTCGGCTCTCCTCACGGCTGTGCTGGGGATGGCGTGGGCGCTAGCGTCATTCACTTCTAACATCCTCGGCTTGCTCCCCCAGCCGTGGGGCCTGGACGCGCAGATGGTTCCCTCCCTGTTCCTGGCCCCGGTCTTCGTCGTCTTGCTGGTGTGTGTCCAGCACCGCACGCCGGTTGAGCGCAGGATCTGGAGCAGCATTGCTGTCCCCCTGGGAGCGGTCTACGCCGCGCTCTGTGGCACCGTCTACTTTGTCGAACTCACGCTGGTGATTCCGCACCAGCTCAGCGGCAATGTAGGTAACCTGGGGGTCCTGGTGTTCGGGGTTGGCACGTTTCTGTATGCGGTCGATGTGTTCGGCTATTGGTTCTTGAGCCTGGCGGCGGCATTCGCGGCCCCCGCGTTCGGCGGGTCGAGATTGGAGAACTGGATTCGTTGGCTGTTGCTGACCAACTGGCTCTTCGTGGTCATCCTGACGCCGGTCATGATGTTCTGGCCCCAGTTCTCGTTCCTCTGGGTGGTGTGGGTCTTCATGATCCCGGTACCCGCCATCCTCATGACGGTGCTGTTTAAGCGGCGGTTCCTGGTGACGCTGAATATCGGCCTGTAGAGCGCTTCCCGCCATCCTCTTGGCGGTGCTGTTTCAGCGAGACTAATGCCGCGCAGCGTGACAGGGAGGAAGGCTCCTGAGAAAGGAGCCTTTCCTCCATGAGTCGGCGAGTGAAGGCATCCCCTTCACTCACCTCCGGAGCAGTGCGTGCCGACTTCACGAGAGAGGTCGGCGTAGCACCGAGCAAAGGAGCACACCATGAAGTCCCTTGAACACAATCAACCACCTGACCTAGAGCAGCAAGAAGGGCAGCCGTTCGTCGCTCCTGGTTTCAAAGAGGTGGAGGCGGCCTTCAACCTTCCCGGTATGCTTTGGCCCTCGGCCAGTATTTCTTGAATGGTCTAGGCTAAGACCTGTCGCCCGTAGCCGCGCCTTTGGTGTTCAGGTAGAACACCAAAGGCAATACATGACAGGGAAATAGCATGTCAGATACCCCATGACTTCCAGTCAGGGGCTTGTGTCTGTACTCCACCGCAACTCAGCTACCCGGAGATACTGCTTTGGCTTCATCGCACGACACATCACGGGAGTCCAAAGACTCCACTGGGCCTTCCGACAAGATGCCTGTCCTTCCCCACCAGGGCCGAACCCTTTGCGAGAAAGGAGCGTTACCCGATGCCTACGTTGTTTTCCCCTGGCCGTGGGAACCGCTCTGTTCCACTCATCAGGAACCCAATTGGCAGCTTGGGCGGGCATTCCGCGAGCCGTCTCTCCCTGTGTCCTTGCGGACGTTCGCCAACCATGGCTGGACGAACAACAGGGTGCCTTAGCGCACCTGGAGTATAGCATGAACAGATGTCCCTGTACAGCGCCCATTCCTCCCCATGTCTAGAAGGCAGGGAACTCCTTGGCGCGATGGTTGATGTCGTGCTATCCCCGTTGTTCAATGGGTATGTATTGAGTCACCTTTGGGCCGACGTACTCGGCGCGGGGGCGAATCAGGCGGTTATTAGAGTACTGCTCGAGGACGTGGGCCGTATAGCCAGCAATGCGGCTACGAGCAAAAACGGGCGTATCCAGGTCGATGGGAATACCCATCATGTAGTAAACGGAGGCGGAATAGAAATCGACATTGCAATAAAGGCCCTTATGTTCTTTGATATAGTCCTCAATGATACGCGACATCTCGTACCAGCGGCTATCACCGTTGCGTATCCCCATATCTTTGGACATCTCCCGTAAATGGGTAGCGCGCGGGTCTTCCGTTTTGTACACGCGGTGCCCAAAGCCCATGATACGCTCTTTGCGCTCGACCGCATCGCGAATATATGGTTCGGCATTACTCACCTCGCCAATGCGCAGGAGCATGCGCATTACCTGTTCGTTGGCACCACCGTGCAGCGGGCCAGAAAGGGCGCCGATGGCCGAGGTGATAGAGGCATACATGTCAGCAAGAGTGCCAGCCGTTACGCGAGCAGCAAAAGTAGATGCGTTCAACTCATGATCAGCGTGCAGGACCAGAGCCACGTCAAAGACGTGTGCAGTGTATTCATCGGGCATTTCACCCTTGAGCATATAAAGAAAGTTGGTTGCAGTGTTGTGATCGCGCAAAGGGGCGACTGGCTTTCTGCCATTGCGGATGTGTTCCCAGGTGGTCACAATCGTCCCTAGAACGGCGGTGAGCCGTATGGCGCGGCGATAATTTGCCTCGGCAGACTTATCATCAGGATTGGGATCAAAGGAAGAAAGAGTAGAAACGATGGTGCGTAATACGTCCATTGCAGGAGTCGTTCTGGGCAGAAGGTGCATTATCTCGATCACGCGGCCAGGCAGTTCGCGATTGGCCTGCAATAAAGCGCTCACTTCTTCAAGTTGGGTTCTGGTTGGCAAGACGCCGTGCCAGAGCAGATAGGCGGTCTCTTCGAAGGTAGAGTAACGCGCGAGGTCATGGATATCGACACCAAAGTAGGTAAGTTTCCCAAGTTTGCCATCGAGGTCACAAATTCGTGATTGGGTTGCGACGATATCTTCAAGGCCATCTGTTGTGGACATATTGAGCTTCCTCCAGCGGGGAGCGGGCTTCGGTTCCGTGAATGCAACTGGTACCCGGTAGGCGAGCATCTGCTGCTTGCACGATGAAGCAGTGAACTTTCAATACAACAAACTATTTAGCTTGTGTAAAGTAATTATAATCTCGTATATTTGGTGTTGTCAACGCGAGGTGCGAACAAAAGCATAGTCTCCAACATGAAAATATGTTACACTAGCGCAAACAAAAAAGACAAAAGTGAGGCGCTACAATGGCAAAGCAGATGCGAGACGATGAGGAACAACTCATCGCCCGCAGCCAGCGTGGAGATGTCAACGCATTCAATGAATTGATCCTGCACTACCAGCAAACAACCTATGGCGTTGTTTACCGCATGATCGGGAACGCCGAAATTGCCGCCGATGTCACACAGGACACATTCATCGCGGCCTTTCGTGCTATCCAATCCTTCCGCGGTGGCTCCTCATTTCGCGCCTGGCTCCTGCGTATTGCCTCAAATTTGGCCTGTGATCACTGGCGTCGCACTCAGCGACATGTCGTAGAATCGCTAGATATGCTCACTGATGAAGAAGAACCTCATGCCGCCAGCGATTTAAGCGCCCTGGTGGAGAGCGGGCAAGAAGCAAACCCCGAGGAATATGTACTCAGTCAGGAATTGCAGGAATTGATTCAACGTGGTCTGCAGGTACTACCCCTTGATCAACGCGTGGCCGTGGTTTTATGCGATATCGAGGGGCTATCATATGAAGAAATTTCGATTACAACCCAGTCCAACATGGGAACAGTGCGATCACGCATCGCGCGCGGGCGAGCGCGGCTGCGCCACTACCTGGAACAGTACAGGGAACTTTTGCCGCGCAATTATCGTCTACCTACTAATAAAGAGTAAAACCTACATGGAGTACCGGCGTGGTCAATACAGATAGAGATCGGCATCTGACAACTGAACAGCTCTCAGCGCTCCTGGACAGGCAGCTCTCACCAGCAGAGCAGGCGGTATGTAATGCACACATTGAAAGCTGCCAGCAGTGTCAAGGCACATTGGCGAGTCTGCGACAGACAGTGGCTTTGCTGCGATCTATGCCACAGCCGTCAGTACCCCGTTCATTCGTGCTGCCGACAGGTGTCACCTATCTACAAGAACCAGCGGTACGCCAGAGAGAAACAGACTCACGACGTAGATGGCCCAATTATGTCCAGCGTTCTCTGCGCGCAATGAGCGTTATTGCCGCGGTGATCGGCTTTATCTTCTTGCTGTCAGGCGTTCTGCCCTTGTTACTACATGGCGGGGGAGGAATGACAACCGCGACAAGTTCGACTGTCCCAAGCGCTGCAAGGCCGAATGAGTCGGCAACTCACAGTGCCTCTACACTCAGTCCCCATCAGACAGCAAATGGCAATGCGGCAACACCTGTTCATACACCAGCACCTGGTAGAACGCCCGCTGCGAAGACGGAGCCAAATAAATTGCTCCCCAATGACCATCTATCTAATCGAGCTCCACCTGCGCCACCAATTATCGACTTGAATGAGCCGCTAGTGCGGCAAGGAGTTGGATTTACTCTCCTGATTCTCGGCATTGTGGGTGTCATTGTTACGAGGCGCTGGGCATTGAGACGAACGTAGTGCCAGGGGCCATTGTTACTAGTCCATTGAGGTTGAATAAACCCCTGAGAAGCACTAGAAAAGTTGGGCGTACCCCAGGAGCGATTATCATGGACATGTTTCCGCCTCAGGGTGCTAGGGCGATGCGAGCACGCGGCAGCATGGTCCTACTGGAATGGTCTTGCTGAGCGCCCTCCTGTCATGCTGAGCACATTCGCTCCGCTCAGTGTCAACTCCGCGAAGCAGCTCGTGCGCCACGCGAGACAGACCCTTCGCGGCGCTCAGGGTGACACCAAAGGGAACAGCGAGTGAAAATTTGGGAGAGGTTGAAGAGCGCTGCTCACTGCCTCTCCCTTGCTTGTGCGAGTCAGTCATGTAGTTTATTGGCAATCCCCCAACACTCTTGCGCAATTGACCAGTCTTCCTGTGTATGCACAATGAGCGCACGTATGGCAGAATCGGTAGTGGCGATATCCTGGTCGGCGGGGGATTGGGCATTTTTTTGTGCGTCCAGGTGGAGGCCGAGAAAAGCAAAGGCTTCACAGACTTCTGCTCGTACGCTGGCGTCGTTCTCACCAACCCCACCGGCAAAAACGAGGGCATCCAGCCCACCCAGCGACGCTATCATTGAGCCGATACAAGAGCGCAGGCGATGGATGTAGATAGCGAGGGCAAGTTTCGCCCTGTCATTACCCTGTTCGATGGCGGCATGAATTGTCCGCATATCGCCTGAAATGCTAGAAATTCCTTGCAGGCCGGATTGTTTATTAAGGATGGTATCAAGCTGGTCGGCGGAGTACCCTTTTTGTCGCAGCAGGTAAATGAAGATGCCGGGATCGACCGAGCCGGAGCGACTGCCCATCATCAAACCTTCGAGTGGGGTAAAACCCATGGTAGTATCGATACTGTGACCACTTTGAATGGCGGCTAATGAGCAACCATTGCCGATGTGGCAGGTTACCAGGCGCAAGTATAGCAGGTCGCGCCCCAGTATCTGGGCGGCACGGTGGGCGCAGTATTGATGACTGATGCCATGGAAGCCATAGCGCAAGATGCCCTGCTCGAACCATTCATACGGTCCCGGGTAGACGATCGCTTCCAGGGGAAGGTGGCGGTGAAAGGCGGTGTCAAAGACCGCCACCTGCGGCACGTGCGGTAAGATACGCTCAATCGCCTCGATACCCTCCAGGTTCAGGGGATTATGCAAGGGGGCAAACGAGGATAGGCGCTTAATAGCATCCTTCACAGCGGGTGTGATCAAAGTACTCTCGCGATATTCCTGTCCACCGTGCACGACGCGATGGCCGGCTATAGCGATCTCGGACGCGTGGGCAATGACCTGCGTTTTGCCGCTCCAGAGGGTTTTGAGAAGGAACGCGACCACTTCATGGCGTGAAGTCGTGAGCAGTTTCTCTTCAAGGCTCTGACCAGTAGAGGTGCTGATTTTGCAGCGTGTTTCACCTTGATGCTCGGACCAGTCTGCATCGGCCTCCCAGAGAGGCATCTGGGGCTGGTCGGGAAGGCCGTCTCCCAGTTCATAGAGGCGGCTCTTCTGGCTACTTGAGCCAGCATTCAGTACGAGGATTTTCATGAGCAATTCCTTATACAACGCGCTATTGCGGCTAATTCGCTTCCATGTTTCTGCTTGATTACTTCAACTGTAATAGCTGGTCCAGTTGAAGCAACGTAAGATGTATGAGCTTCTGTTATCACCAAGATCTCTTTTGAGCGCTATTGTTGGTAGAAAATACTACGTATCGCTGTTGGTGTCAAATGTCCACCCCTCTCATTATATATGACGATTGTTGCAAGAAGCACGTATATCGCATACCTAAAAGGACGAGGGGAAAAGATTGACGTTTTGATGAAAGAAGCCTTATTATATAAAAGCATAGAAATAGATGGGGTTTTTCATACTTTTTCTCAGGAAGGCTAGAGTTTTTTGTAGATTTTACCTTCAAAACAGTTTATTTAGAGGAGCAAGATGAACAACAATATTTTATTACTCTTCCTGATCATCAATGTGATTGTGACGGGGCTTTTTGCGGGAGTAGTATTGCGCCAGTATCTACGGCGTCATCGTGTGTACCAGTTATTCTGGGCAATAGCACTCTTTATGGCCTTCTTTGCCACGCTGGCCTATGTAGTGATGATACTGGTGCACCCTGCCAGTGACATCGGAGTACTGTTCTTCCGCATCTACTACATCCTGGGCGGAGCGTTGATTTCTGCCTGGCTTGGCCTAGGCAGCATTGCGCTGGTGGCAAGCGCTCGGATAACACGCATCTGTCTGGCCGTACTGTTGGCGCTGAGCGTGCTGGCTGTATTCCTCATCGCTTTCACCAACGTTGATAGGCAGCAACTGAGCCAGATCGCGGGCACGCCCGGTACAGGCATCTTGCAACCCAGCACAGGTCTCTGGCTGATAACCATTATTATTTTGAATTCGCTCGGGGTTGTAGCGGTCGCTGGCGTGGCCATCTATTCCGCCTGGAAAGTGCATCGCCGCCAGGGTTCAGAGACGTTGCTCGTGGCGAATATATTGATCCTCGCGGGCGATCTGATCAATGCTTTAGCCGGCTATACGGCCCGCCTGGGGGTGAAAAACGTTTTCTGGCTGGTTATGACTTTCGGCTGGATGGTGTTCTTTATTGGCGTCCTGCTCGCCAGCCGGGCACGCCATCCAGCAACCCCAGCCAAACAAAAAGGTCAGGAGAAGAATGTGGATGCGCTGCAGAGCACAACCTGAACCAGAAATGACACAGGAAGCCCCCAGCACATCGATGTGCTGGGGGCTTCCTGTGTCATTTGACTAATGTAGTTGCTTAGTTGCCTGCTTGCAGTTCACCCAACTTGACGCTGACCGTCATCTGCTGGTTGCCACGATAGATCTGTACGGAGACCGTATCGCCAGGGCTTTTGCTGATCAGGGCATCGCCCAACGAAGAAGTGTCGGTCACTTGCTTATCGTCGACTTTTACGATAACATCACCGGCTTGTAGATGAGCCTGGTCGGCTGCGCCGTTCTGTACAACGCTGACAATCAACACACCGTGATCGACGGAAAGGTTGTCCTGCGCGGCCAGGGTGGCATCGACAGTAGCGACTCTCACACCTAATACGGCGCGGCCGGTATGCGTCACCTTACCGGTTTGAATGATCTGGGTCGCGACAAAGTTGACACGATTGGATGGTATCGCGAAGCCGACACCGTTGGCCGGGGTATTGAATTCAGGGTCAATAGCCGTCAAGGTGGGGATTCCAACCAGGTTGCCCTGCATATCTACCAAAGCTCCGCCGCTATTGCCCGGATTGATGGCTGCGTCGGTTTGAATTGCATTGGGAATGGTTGCGCCACCCTGGCCCTCAGAAACATTGCGCCCAAGCGCGCTGACGATACCATTCGTCACCGTCTGGGTGATACCCAGAGGATTACCGATAGCCATGACATCCTGCCCAACCTGCAGCTTTGAGGAGTCACCCAGGGTTGCCACAGTTAAATTCGAGGCAGGGGGAGTGATCTTCAGGATAGCGAGGTCATCAGCAGGGTCGGTTCCCACCAGTTGAACATTTTTGATGCTGGTGCCATCATAAAGCACCACCTCTATGCTTTGTGCTCCACTAACAACGTGATTATTAGTGACGATATAACCGCGACGGTCAATGATGACCCCGGAACCCAGTGCCGCACCACTCTGTGTGGTGACGTTTATCTGGACAACCGCGGGTCGCACTTTGGCAATGACGGCCTCGCGCACCGCTTCTATATTATTGCTGGTGAGAGCAGGTACGGTTGGAGCTGGATTGGTGCCGGGTTGCAACTGGCTTGTAGTAGGCTGGTTAGAGACGGTGGAGCTGTGGCCAAACTGCCAGCCGGCAAATAAGCCCGTGCCAAAGACAACCGCGAGTAACACGGTCAGTGCGATAGTGGCTCCCGTGCGCAGGCCCCTTGAAGGATGTTGCGGCTGCGGCGTATAATTCGGCATACTGCCAGGGGCAGGATGGTATGGCTCCGTTGGGGCGGAGACATTCTTAGCGTATGCTGCGCTCTGCCCTTCCTGGTAGGGTGTAGCCTGTTCATTATAAGGCTGTGACATAGCTATATTCCTCCGTAGTTTATGGACAGGTAGTACTAGTTTCAATATAAACACAATTACTTTTTGATCTGTAGATATTGTAATCTGTGATCATCAGGAATTCCACAGAATAATGTAAAAAGATTGTAAGGAACAGCACAGGATTCTAGCGATACACTTCTGCTTGCAGATTGAACAATTCCGAGTTTTCAAAAGGCGTGGCTGAGGTCAGAAAGTCAAAAATAAACATGAGACAGCGCGAAACTTGCCCGCTGCGGGATGTCTCATGTTTTTTACGTATTAAGGGAAACGTATTATTCCTGGGTGCGTATAATTCTGGGCTCGCCTTCCAGGATGAAGACAATACGCTCGCAGATATTGCTACCATGGTCGGCAACGCGCTCGAGTTTGTGAGCAATCCAGAGCAGGTAGGTCACACGTTGTAAAATGAGTGCATCACTCTGCAGAGCAGGGATTGCCCGAGCGCCGGTCATCAATGCCATCAAATCATGGCGCACCAGGTGGTAGCGAACATCCACCACGTCGTCCTCTTCCCAGATGCGCTTCGCCGCCTCGACATCTCGTCGAGCGAACGCATCCATTGTGCCCTGCAGGATGCGCCGGGCTTCGCTTCCCAGTTCGAGTATGCCACGCATGATAGAGGCTTCGGTAATTTCGCTCTCACCACCCACCTTGACCCCGGAGGTAGCGGCTATCTTCACTTCCAACCTTTCATCAGTATGTAGTGGCGTCATACGCAAGATGATCTGTGCGATTCCTGCAGCCCCATCACCGGTGCGTTCAAGATCGCCCGCAATGGCAAGCGCTGAGGTGAGATAGCGCAGATCGCGCCCGCCGAGAGGCTGCTGCAGCGTCAATAAGCGGATAGCATGTTCCTCAACAGCTGCCCGCAGGCTATCAATAAGTGCATCGGCCTCTATTACTAAACCCGCTTTGGCTATATCGCCGGTCTCCAAGGCTTCCAAGGCTTTTGCCAAAGCATCATCTACCAGAGACCCTAATCCAATGATTTGTTCATCCAGTGCTTGCAGTTCTTTGTCCAGAACAGTTCTTGTCATACAACCACTCCTTCTGCTGCTATGTATGCCGCTGTTACTTCATACGTAATACCATCAAGATTTTTCATATGTTGACCAATTACAGGCCGACAGGCCCGTTGTTCACCAATTACAGGCCGCCAGGCCCGTGTACTAAACAAAGTGTAACATATTATGCCATAGAAAAGATAGAGTAATATGTTAAATACTCATTCTATTCTTTAGGGATAGGCGAATAAATAGAAACGAATTGACAGGATTCACTTCCCCTGATCAATGTCGTTATCCATATGGTGCCACGTCAGAGGTTGAGAAGGAATCTTCCCACCGATTGTCTGGGCCTGTACCTGACCGAGAATGCGTGCAATAATCGCCGGCGGGGGCTCTATCATTTTCAATTGGCTGAGAAGTATATCAATATCGTCATATGTTTGTTCATTGTCCATGTATGAGGAATCATGTGCATGCTGCATTTCTTAATGCCCTCTAATCTTTCTTATTTTTCTTACCTTTTATGTTACACGAATGGGAAAAGAGAGCGGTTTCAAAACAGCAGGGCGAAAAAATGGACACCTATATCACTGGGAGTCCACTTTTTTCGCTCTGCTGTTTGTTTAGTGAGCGGTGTACTCAACCTGGTTCATCAAAGCCGCGCGAAGGAGCGGTTTGGCGCGTTGATAGTAGGTCTTGGCCGTTGCTTCGGGCATATTGAGTATCTGGCCAATCTCAGAAAAACTGAGTTGACCAGCATAGCGCAACAGCACCACTGAGCGGAACTTGATGGGTAAGGTCTGGATAGCTTCTTGCAGGCGCTGCTGCAGGTCGCTTTGCTCTGCTAATTCTTCAGGGAGCGGATCGTTAGCGGGAATGGTTGCTAGAGGCGAGAGTTCTTCGTCATCGTTCACCGACTCTAATTCCGAGAAATGAATGACTCGCTTGCGGCGCAGTTCATCAAGGCAGCGATTACGCGCGACCTGGAAAAGCCATGCTTTTAACGGCTTGTCTGTACGCAGGCTGCTCAAGGAGCTATATAACTGAATAAATACGTGTTGTAAGATATCGCAGGCCTGGTCATAGTCGCCCAGGAAGCGATAGATGAAGTTAAACAGCGGTGTACTGTAGCGCTTTACAAGATCCTCAAAGGCGTATGGGTTGCCGGCCAGTGTTTGTTCTGCCAAATCTCCATCAGTAATATCTATCGTGTGTATGTTTGATGTTGTTTGTATCAGCATATTCAGGTACTCCTCTTTCTGTTATCTGCATATCAGGGTAGCCTCTTTTTGTGTACTTTACAAGGATTTTTGACCCTTATAAGCTCTGCTTTAAGCTTCTCTAAGCAGATACTAAACTCTCTTAAGATGAGCAATGCACTTTCTTATTTTTCCCGAGTGAAGCTTAAAAAATGCTTAACCTCGTCTTGCTAAAATTCATGGCAGCGATTATACTCGCCATAAAAAATGCTGTTGTTTGCCCAGTACCAGCCGCGCGGCTGGTACTGGGCAAACAACAGCATTTCCCAAAAAAGCTCTATCTTTTCCCTAACTTCGCCAAAACGATGCCCTTCATCAACCCAACCTCCTCCACTCGCAATACCATTACTCCACCAACATATACTCCCACCGCGATGAGGCCAATGACTATTACCGTCAGGAACTGACCTGACAAATGATTGAGGGAGAACAGTCCTACATGAGCCAGCAGCAGTTGTAGGCCCCAGGCGACGGCAACCATGGCAGCGGTCGCTACGCTGATTTTTAAGAAGGCAGGTACGATCTCGCGCACGCGCAGAGGGCCGATAGCCATACGCAACAAAACCAGTAGGATGACGGCGTGGAAGGAGTTCTGTACAGTGTTGGCAACAACGAGAGCAGGCATGCCAATGGTCCGCCAGAAGGGCAGGGCGATAGCAAGATAGCTGCCATAACAAACAAAGCTGACGATAACCGGAGTGACGGTGTTTTTACGGGCATAAAATGCCGAGAGCAAGAGCTGGTCGATAGCCACAAAGGGCAACTGGAAGGCATAGAGTTGCAGTGCAAGCGTTGTGAGCTGCGAATTGTGCGTTGTGAATTTGCCATGCTGATAGATCAGGGTCACAATCGGTAAACCCATTACCATGAGGCCAGCGGCGGCGGGAATCATTAGGAGCAGGCCAAGGCGAAAGCCCAGCAGCAGTGTTTTTTTGAAGCGCTCAAGTTCAACAGTTCTCGCGTGCTCTGCCAGCGTCGGCAACACTGCTACTGAGAGCGCGGTCGCGACTAATCCTGCCGGGAACTGGATCAGCGTAGTGGAGACGCGCATGGCGAGATAGTTGGCTGCGCCTGGATCCCTCCCGATGCCGGGAGTTTGCGTGGCAAGGGATTGATCGAGAATGATAAAAAAGGCGCTGACCAGGAAACTGAGGGCGATAGGCGCGTAGAGTTTCAGGATGCGACGCAGCGCCGGCTGCTTGAGATCGAGCACAAACATGTAGCGGAGTCGCTGGTTGCGCAGCCCTGGGAGCAGCAGAGCGATTTCGCCAGCAGCGCCCAACAACACCCCAAAAGCCAGACCGTATGTCCCCAGGTAATAGTCTCCAACGAGCGCGCCCACGAGCGCCCCAATAATGATACCAATATGGTACGCGGCGGTGGCGACGGCAGGCCAGCCAAACTCTTTACGCGCAAAGAGAGCGGCTTGCAACACCGCGAAGGGTCCCAAGGCCAATAGCGAGAAGAAGATGATGCGCGCAAATTGCGTGGTGAGCAGCTTCTCTTGTGGGGTATAGCCCCGCACCTGGATGTTACTGATAAACCAGGGGGCAATAAAGAGAAAGACAATAGCCGCGGTCAACATATTCAGAAACACGAGATTGACCAGGGTGAAAACAAGGCGACGCAGCTGTTCGCGCTTTTCAGGCGCGGCATAGTCATTAAAGGTCGGGACTAAGGCCCCATTAATAGAACCGTTGATGAGAAAGTCATTGAAGATCTGAGCGGGGGTAATGGCGGAGAGGAATGGGCTAGCGATACTTTGCCCAAAAGAGGCCACCACCTGCTGCCGCACCATGCCCATTACGCTGCTGCCCAGGTTTCCGAGCATGACCAGTGTGGCCGACTTGACGATGTGGCGGCGTTCTCCTGGTAACGCCTCCTGTGTGGAACTCTCCTCAAGAGGGATAGGCGATAGCTCCGGCATAGTTCCAGCGGTGCCCGCTTCTATAAAGGGCACTGCTTCCATTTGAGTTTTTGATTCTTCAATAGAGTCTTTTGCCATAAATACAAAGGTCTCCCTGGACGACTGCGCACATAAAAATTATTCACTCCGCGCAAACATTCATATTATGAATTATGAAGATATTATGAAGACGGCTCCGGAAGCCGTTTGATAGCCGCGATCAATTCGGTGGTTGAATGGTTTGGCAGATATGGGATTAAACGCACGCTGCCACCGTATTCCTGGACGACCTTTGCCTCTGGCAAACGGCTTGTATCTGGCAGATGGCTATCTGCGTTCGCATAATCGCCGCCCTTGACGTAAATCGCCGGCTGGAGCAAGCGCACCAGAGGGCTGGCTGTTGGCTCGGCGAAGACGGTGAGGTAATCGACACAGCTGAGCGCGGCCAGGATTCCGGCACGCTCTTGCTCTGGTACCAGTGGTCTACCCGCCCCTTTTAGCGCGCGAACGCCAGCGTCGTCGTTGAGGCCCAGGATCAAAAAATCGCCCTGTGCCCTGGCTTCCTGTAAATAGCGTACATGGCCAAGGTGCAGCAGATCAAAGCAGCCATTGGTGAAGACAGCACGCTCTCCCGCCTGTTGTCTGCGTTTGACCTCCCTGGCAAGCTCGTCACGGGCCAGGATCTTGCGTTGTGTATCGTACAATAGTTTGTTCATGCGATGACGCTCATCAATTCTTCAGGGGTATTACTGGCACAGCCCAATCGACGGACCACCAGGGCAGCAGCGGCATTGGCGATATAGGCCGCCTCCGCCATACTGGCGCCGCAGGTAAGGGCCAGTGTAAAGGTGGCAGCAACGGTATCGCCTGCACCATTTGTATCTACAATTTCGCTGGCGTGGTGATCAAGCTGGTGGATAGGGAGATGGAGAGGGGGTTTGCTCACCTCAAAAAGGCTCATACCCTCAGCACCACGAGTAATCAGCACGCCTCGGGCATGGCTCCCCTCGAGCAGCCTGTTCCCCGCCTCGTGCAAATCGTCCTCTGTCCTGATGGTCATACCAACAGAGAGTTCCGCCTCCGGTTGATTGGGAGTCAAAGCTGTGACGCCCTGAAAACGGGAGAGCGATCCGTGTGAGTCCACCACGATGACCTTCTGCAGTTCACGGGCCATGGGAATACAAAGTTTGACGATGTCGGGGTTGATCACGCCGTTTTCATAATCCGACAGGACAAGTGCGTCCATTGAGGGCAAGACCTGCCGTATATACTCAAGCATGCGACCTTTGCTCGGTTCGCCCACCTCGGAGGTGTCTACGCGATCGATGCGCACTATATGCTGCTGGACAATCTGGGGACTGCCAGCCAAAATACGCGTCTTGGTCGAGGTGGGACGATAGGGATCAGTGACAAGACCTTCCTGGTGCATCCCGAGTTTGCTGATGGCATGGCGCAGGTTGCGGCCGGGCACATCATCACCAACGACGCCTGCCAGGAAGACATCAGCGCCCAACGTACGAGTGTTGACCGCCACATTGGTTGCGCCACCGGGGACAGTACGCTCCTCATACAATTCCAGGATCAGGACCGGGGCATCGCGCGCGATACGGGTAGGATTGCCGATCAGGTATTCATCAGCCACCATGTCACCGATGACCAGTAGGCGCTTACTGCTGAAACTATCAATGAGCGAGCGCAAACGCGCACTGCTATAACCCGGCAACGACTTATTAAGCGCCATGGTTTTTACGACCCCTCCAAATGACCTGCACGGCAAAGCGCGGCAAAGCCAGCATACGCCGCCAGCGCCACGGCTCACGATAGAGACGATAGAGCCATTCCAATCCCATCTTGCGCATGAATTGCGGTGCACGCTTTTGATGTCCCGAGAGAAAATCGTAAGCGCCACCAATGCCCATTGCCACCGCGACGGGGAGTCGTGCCAGATTGCGCCATATCCACAGTTCCTGCGCCGGGGCACCGTATGCTACGCACAACACGTCGGCCTGGGCGGCTTGCACGCGCTCAAGAATACCATCTTCTTCGCCGGTGGCAGGCGAACCTGCATAGGTTCCTGCGATCTCCAGCCCTGGAGCTAGTGTTTGCAAACGCGCTGCCGCGGCTTCCGCGACTCCAGGCGCCGCGCCAAGCAGATAGAGCCGGTAGCCAGATCGAGCACAACGCTGCGCCAATGGCGGAAGCAGATCGGTGCCGGTCACACGTTCAGGTACAGGGCGCTGCAGGTAGCGCGCCGCCCATACAACTCCCGCCCCATCCGCTATAACCAAAGCGGCAGCATTGATGGCAGCGCGAAAATCCTTGTTGTGCTGTGCCGCCATGACAAACTCCGGGTTAACGGTGACAATCTGCTGGCAGGGCAGGGTTTGATTGCTAGCTCGCCTGCGGGCAATCACCTGCTCTATGCGGTCGAGCACCGCTCGCTGCGAGAGACGATCAACTCGCACACCAAGCATATAGACTGGCTCCGGCGAGCGCTGTTGCGATGTGGCATCTACTTGTGATAATGACATATATTTACCAGGTAATCATTTCAGTTTCAACATTGCTGACGACAATATCTGGACGGGTCTCTTCAATATAACGGCGGACGCGCTCCAATATTTCTTCAGAGTGCTGCTTACTATTGCTCACGCAACTGAGGCCAAGAACAGCGATCTGCCAGCGGTCTTGATCCTCGACCTCGGCAATTGCTACTTCAAAGCGGTTACGAACGCGGGCTAGAATAGATTTAATGATCTGCCGTTTATCTTTTAACGATTGACTATCAGGCAGATGTAACGTAATCTGAGATACTCCTATAATCATGGCGCGAGTATAGTACTCTTTTTCGAGGTTGTCCAGTCCTTTAGTGGATGTGCTTTTATTGTTTGCCGGGCCTCGCCGGTTCGCAAGGAAGAAAAGAATACCCATCATCAGAAAGGGGAAACAAGTGTCGCCTTTGGCATTGACCATATTGGTGGCCATCTGTTTGTTCATTATCTCTGGATGTATTGTGTTAGCCCTGACACTACTACAGAGCAAAGACATTCCGATAGCGATACGGTTGCTCACTCTCGCTGTATTGCCGGGTCCATTGCTTTTTTTGTGTATGAGCCTATTGGCTTGGGTTTTCACTAATTCCCTCCTGTGGGCAATTGGTATTGGAATTGCGAGTTACATACTCGCACTAGCCACTGCATTGCAAGTGCAGAAGATAATCATCAACTTGTGGAATCGTATTAAGCATATTACTTAGTAAAGAGTTGCCGGACAGAGAAGGAATTAGAAACTCATGAGGAAAATGGTGCTATTCCAGAGGAACAAGTGGTGCCCTCCAAGAGGAACAAAAACACGGTCATATAGCTGATGTGTTTGCCATCCTATGATATAATTGTATTTGTTTGTTATCACAGTTTACATGACTGCTTTTGTACTTTTGTGACGTTTTACCCAAGGAGGGATACATGGGCATAGCGGTAGCGTCCGTCATTTTAATAGCTGTCATCCTTTTCTTGACCGGATTGAGTTTTAACACTTTAAAAAAGTTCTCCAGGCAAGATAGTCTATTAGAACCATTAATAGATGATGACTCTTCAGAAGCACGTTAAAGTTAGTTGCTAGTCGCCTGGGACAATGGAGTGCGTCGTTTACGTAAAGGGTTGGGCTTAGTTTACAAAGCCCAACCCTTTTTTGCTGCACTTTCCTATGCTACCCTCTGCATATTCTTTCTCTCTCTTCACTAAGATAAACCCCACGTCGCACTATACACCCGCCTTTTGAAAAATTCCTGGACGGTTTCCGGTACGGGGAATTATGATACCAGTCATCAGAACCGTAATATATTATGCTGCATGAACATTGTGATGGTTTTGTGGGAGTGAAGCGAGGAGATGTGATAAGAGCGTGAGTCTAATGCTTATACTCCAAAATGGAGGACTGTTTGTGCCGATCAGGGGAATTGGCCTACAGTGGGAGTTTTTTTGCATCAGGAAAAAGTCAAGTTCAAGAGATCTGTCCGCAGCGGTTCGAGATCGCGCAAGAGATTCAAACAAGGTAAGTAGAGCTGGTGAAAAAGGAGGACATTACAAAATGCACATTACTCTATCAGGAGGTTTAATTGTAGCGCTAGGAGGAGCACTTCCGGCATTAGCCATCGGGCTTATTGGAGCAAAAGCAATGGAAGCACTGGGTCGAAATCCAGAGGCAGCAGCCAGAATCTTGCCAGTAATGTTACTAGGGATGGCTTTTGCTGAAGCCATTGCGATTTATGCATTAGTTTTGGCATTCATTGGTCTTTAGCGCCCCGTTCGTTACATGCGGTAGCATTTAGTGGTTTGGTAGGATAGGAGTTTTGCTATCATGGCGCTAGAATAGCATAGATAGCCGAGGTTGCAATCCAGGCGGGATTTGGATAAGGACAAAGCACTATGCTATACTAGTGGCACGAGACACTGTTGTCTAATCCGGAGAAAGGCAAGCAGAGCTGATGACCACAACCTATACACCAGGTACACAGGTTGACCATTACGAAATTATTCGCATGCTGGGGCATGGGGGCATGAACCGGGTGTATCTAGCGCGTGATGTATTCAATCAGCAAGAAGTTGTTCTCAAGTTCCCCAATGATGATTTAATTGGGAATATCGGTGTCTTTGAACGCTACAAGCGCGAGGCCGAGATTGGCAATCGCCTGCATCACCCATATGTGCAGCAGTTGCTCAATACTGATGAAAAGCGCTCGGAAGAGTACCTGGTAGTGGAGTATATCAAAGGGAAAACCCTGCGCACGGTACTCGAAGAGCATGCCCCCAATCCATTGCCGGTTGCCGAGGCGATCCGCATCACGTTACAAATTTGTGATGCCCTGGCATACTGCCATGCACAAGGCATCTTTCACCGTGATATTAAGCCTGAGAACATCATGATGCAAGAGGATGGCAACATCAAAATCATTGATTTTGGTATCGCTCTGCTCGAAGGTGCGCGGCGCGTAACCTGGCGCGGTCTATCGGG
Organism: Chloroflexota bacterium; assembly: GCA_005881495.1. Next base: position 77,004 of record VBHI01000325.1, on the reverse strand, counting down.
TACAATGGGCACGCCCGATTATATGTCCCCGGAACAGCTCAAGGGCGAGCGAGGTATGGCTAGCTCTGATATTTATGCGGTCGGTGTGATGCTGTATGAAATGCTCTGTGGTCATACGCCGTTTGAGGGAGAGAATATCTTTGCTATTATGAACCAGCATGTCTCGCAGGACCCGCCTTCGATCCTCCTCATGAATCCGCAACTCTCGCCAGAGCTGGCTACTGTAGTGATGCGAGCCATTCGTCGTGACCCGGATAAGCGTTACAAGTCGGTGAGCAATCTTCTCCATGATCTGCGCAACCTGGAAGAGGTCAAGCCAGTGCCCTATGAGCCACCACTTGCTCATACAAGAAAAGGACCTGGAACAGGCAATACGAGTGCTTGAACAGTCGGGGCATCGAATTCGGCGGTGAGTCTATATCTCATTGCAATATACCAGGAGAAAAAGAGAGTACTGATGCAGATCCCATCTCCCCGACCTATCTATATTATTGGCGATATCCATGGCCACCTGAAAAAGCTTGTCACGTTGCTGCAGGATACGCAACTGATAGATACTGAGCACTCCTGGAAGGCGGGCACAGCTACACTCTGGTTTATGGGAGATTTTGTCGATCGTGGACCTGACGGCATTGCTGTGTTGGACCTGGTGATGCGCTTGCAGACCGAAGCCGCTGCCGCTGGCGGCACCGTGGCGTCGTTGCTGGGCAACCATGAGATGATGTTGCTCGCGGCCTATCGTTTCGGCAGGCGCTCAACGGGACTGGGGAGCAATTTTCTGACCCGCTGGAAACAGAACGGCGGAAACCGCAAGGATATCGCCAGTTTGACACTGCGCCACCTCGATTGGATGGCTCATTTGCCCGCGATGGCCCTGGTGGATGATTACCTCTTCATGCATGCGGACGCTCCCTTCTATATCAAATGCGGACGCACCGTTGATGAGGTGAATGCTGCCTTCAACAAGCTGTTAAGTCGGAGCGATGCGTTAGCCTGGGAAGAAATGCTGGAGGATTTTGCCCGGCGTGGAGCGTTCATGGATACGACCAATGGCGAAGAGTTCGCCCGCCGCTTTCTGAGCATCTTCGGAGGGCGACAACTGGTACACGGTCATACCCCCATCAGTACCATGCTCGGCTGCCCGCCCGGAAAGGTAGACAGTCCCTGGATATATGCAGGTGGGAAGTGCGTCAACGTTGATGGTGGTATGTTTCTTGGCGGGTCCGGGTTTGTGCATCAATTACGTGTTCCTGGTGGACCAAACACGCCTACCTAAAAATTTGTATTATTTGCATATTCACATGGTTGCTTTCCTCAGCAAATGATCAAAAAAGTTTCACCTCTTCTCTGTGAATACTCAGGTGTAATATAAGTACTGTGCAAAGTGCACAAAACAGCCCGATGAATTTTTTCTATTTTGTATGTAGTACCTCAAGGTTAAAGTTCATATACTTTGCCAAGTAACACCAGTGAAACACGAACAGCGGAATGTGTGTATATAAAGGAGCAATCTGAACCAATGAAAAAATTAAACCTATCACTGTTGCCACATAAGTATGCTGTTTGTCAGTTACATCCCGATAAACACATTCCCTACTGGTCTCTATTGGGCGACTTTGTCTCGTTGACTCGTACACATGAGGAGCTATCTATCGTCTGCCAGCAGGACAATGTACCAGATGACATAGAGGCGGAGAGAGGATGGTGCTGTCTGCAAGTGCAGGGAGCCTTCGATTTTTCCGCAGCGGGCGTCCATGCCTCGCTGGCTATTCCACTGGCCGAGGCGGAAATCAGCGTCCTGGCGATCGCTACTTATGCGACTGATTATTTACTGATCAAAGAGCAGAATGTGGAACGAGCCTTGCAGGTTCTGGAGCAGGCTGGTCATCACATTGGTCAATAGAGCTACGATGTAGCGATCACGAGCCCGATCCCACCGTCTCTCAACAGTAGGTTTTTTGGGGCAGATCGTCACAATCGTAGGGGCGGGAGAGGTGAGGAGTAGAGTGGGGACGCTTGCGTCGCCCATGGGGGGCAGGGGCGAAGCGGCAGGGGAACCGGACGCCGGGCGACCCAAGGGTCCCCACCCTTCCTCCCTGCCACCCCCGCCCCTACGAGACTACGAGACGAACCCGCTTCCCTGCTCGTTTCACAAAATACCTACCCTTGAAAGATCCCACCGCCCCATCAGGTTGACCGCTAGGGTCAACCCTACTATACTCGTTTCCGCTTCTCGAATGTGCAGCGGTTGGGGGGAGTTGCTCCGCTATACAGATCTGCGCTCTTAAGTTGGTGCCTATGGGCTACGAAAAAGGCTACATCTACCCTCCTCATACAAAAAGCTTAAAGTGGGACAACAGGACAACAGCAGGGATTCGATTACTCTAGTCACCTCTGGTACAATGTTCTAGGATAATTCGTTTTACAAGGAGGTAAATCAAGATGGCAGAAACAAGTATAGAGAGTGGTGAGCGTCCAAGCCTTCCCATGGCAGGTATTCCACAACCTTTGCGAGAGGAAGTATTAAACCTTCCACGCGTGCATTTTTCCTCGCATCCAGTGATGGCCCATAAGATGACGGCCCTGCGCGATAAGAACACACAGCCACCCGAGTTTTACCGGTTGGTGAAAGAGATAGGAGCTCTACTGGCTTATGAGGCGACGCAAAACCTGGCCCTGGAGCCTGCGCCCATTGAAACGCCGATGGCGCCAATGATAGGGCGGCGCCTGGCCGGTGGCATTGGCGTGACGCCGATACTCAGGGCAGGTCTTGGGCTGGCAGAAGCCTTCCGCGAAGTCATTCCCGATATCCAGGTCTGGCATCTCGGTCTGCGCCGCGATGAGAACACGTTACAGGCCTTGGAGTACTATAATCGATTGCCGCACAAGGTCGATCTGCAGGTAGCCTATGCTATAGACCCGATGTTGGCGACAGGGGGTTCGGCCATCGATGCCATTAATATCCTCAAACTACGCGGTATTCCCCGCATTTCGTATGTTTGCATTATCGCGGCCCCCTATGGTTTGCTCAAGCTCTCCCAGACCCATCCCGATATCGACATTTACGTGGCGGCACTCGACGAGTCATTGAATGACGTTGGCTATATTGTGCCCGGGTTGGGCGACGCCGGAGACCGTCAATTTGGCACGTTTTAAGTCATAGTAAGCATATATCCTATCTTGCGGGGCTATGCTCATAGTTGGCAAAGCCCGGTAGATACGAGCATACGATACATCTAAGAGAACAGTATGTCAGTACCACCTTACGATCCTCGATCCAATCCAGGAGATGAGTACAATCCAGAAAATGAGTACGGAGCACAGCCGGAATACGTTGAGGAGGCGAATGAACTTCCTCCCCCTGCTGATGAATTGCAACCTGCCGATACGCCTGTAGCTACAGAGCCTGGTCCATCGCTGTCACAGGTGTCACAGGTGGCGCAGTACGAGACAAATGGGGGGCCACTCGGCTGCTGCCTGGGTATGGTGGTCGGTATCCTGTTCAGCCTGCTGCTCGGTTTGATGGGTTTAGGGCAAGTGACGGCCAATGTGATTGGTTTCCTGGTGCATGTTGATGTCGCGACCACCATTCGCATTGCTACGGCCTTTTTTACTCTTTTTGGAGCGGTGCTTGGTGGCTATTTTGGTTGGCGAGTGGGAAAACGCTTGTATCGGGAATATGAGCCGCCCGTTTTAAAAGATAGAAGAAGAAAAGCGAAAGCTCAGCCAAAGGGAGCGAAATAATAGGGAGTAGGTATGCACGTCGTTATTTTCTGTGATATGGAAGGCATTTCTTGTATCGAAACATGGGAACAGGTTTCTGCGGGCAAGCCTTTTTATGAGGAGAGCAGAAAGCTCTATACAGATGAGATGAATGCGGCCGTCCGCGGCGCGCGTGCAGCCGGAGCAAGCAAGATCGAGGTGGTAGACTGCCATGGCGCAGGTGGGGCTTATAGTTTCAAAAGTTTTCTGCCCGACCGCCTGGAGGCTGGCGCGCAATATATTTTCGGCTATCCCTGGGCGCGCTATATCACGCCCTTCGAGCAGGGATGTGACGCCATCTTATTCGTGGGCGCTCATGCTATGGCAGGCACCCCCGATGGAGTGCTTTGCCATACGGTGTCATCGGAGGCCTGGTACAACGCCTGGATTAACGATACGCTGGTAGGAGAGAGCGGTATCCTGGCGGCTATCGCGGGCTGCTGGGATGTTCCCGCGGTCTTTGTCTCCGGCGACGAGGCGACCTGCCGCGAGGTTCTGGCCCTGCTGGGAGACGAGGTCACCTCGGCACCTGTAAAGACGGGATTGGGACGCTTCTCGTCGCGCAACATGGCACCCCAAGATGCCTGCTCCTTGATCGAGATGGGCGTTGCGCAATCGCTGAGTTTGCGCAACTGGCCCAAACCGTATAAAACGGCGAGTCCTGTGACGTTCAAAGTGGAACTGGCAACGCCCGATCGCGCCAGTGATTTCGTGGGACGAACAGGCGTGCGCTTAGAGGGTCCACGCACGGTGACATCTACGGCTGATACGTTCTGGGAGGCGTGGGATCAATTTTGGTACAGGAGTTAGGCATTAAGAAAATACAGGCTATTTTCTTTTCAGCGTTCCGCAATCCGAAACACGGACAATCGGGAGCTGAGGGAGTTGGTCAGCTCGACCAGTTGTGCTAAAGACTGCTGCATATTGCGCATATGCAGGGTAATCTCGCTGGTCATTTGTGCGATCTGCTCGACGGCACTGACAACCAGTTGTGAGCTTTGAGCTTGATTGTCTGCTGCCATACAGATGCCTTGCACCAGGCCGGCCATCTGTTCCGTCACGACACTGATCGCATCGAAGGCTACGCCAGTTTGTGTGACCAGCTCGGTCTGTTTCACCGCTTCAAGTGTGTTATGTTCGACGCTTTGAGAGATAGCTGTCGTTTCACGTTGAATTGCGCGAATATGCGAGGCCACTTTCTTTGCTGCCTCCGAACTATTTAGCGCGAGCGTACGTATTTCCTGGGCTATGACCACGAAGCCATGGCCCTGTTCACCAGCTCGCGTGGCCTCTATGGCGGCATTGAGGGCTACCAGGTTCATGCGCGTGGTCAGATCGGTGATGGCCAGGATGGTCTCGTTTATTTCCTGACCGCTCTCCCCCAGGCGTTTCATGATACGGGCGGAGAGGGTCGTCGCTCCACGAACCTGGCTCATTCCCTCGACCGAACGATCAACGGCGCTCTGTCCATCCAGCGTTACATCAACGGCTTCAAGAACGACACGCGACAGTTCCGAGGCGCTGGCCGACAATTGTGACATAGTTCCTGCGATCTCATCGATGGCGCGTGAGATGTGCTGCACCTGCCGCTCTTGCTGGCTGGCGTCGCGCACCAGGAGGTCTGAGCTATGCTGGACGTCGCGGGCATGTTTATCTACCGCCTGTGTGACCGTCTGCACATTACCCAGGATGCCGCTAAACTCTTCGACCATCTGGTTAATCGCCTCGCCAATTGGCTGCAACTTCTCATGGGTGGATTGGATGCGCGCACGCAGATCGCCACGTTGAATCCGCTCTAAATCGCCCAGGAGCGTGGCAATCGCCTTATCTTGCACCTGTACCTCGGCCTCTTTTTCCTGGAAGATGCGCGCATTGTCGATAGCGATGGCCGCCTGGTTGGCGAACAGTTCGGCCACCTCGATGCTTTCCATCGTGGGAACCTTACCGTCCTCGGGATCATCCAGGGAGAGAAAGCCTAAGAGCTTCTTCTTGCGTGGGCTGAACAATGGAACAATAAGCGCATCGTCGGGATGCCACCCACCCGACTCATAGTCCTCCACCGTCTTATTGATAACAGAGACAATATCCGCGAAGTCCTGAAGATATTCGTGCGAAATAAAGTAGCTCTGGCTGATACGAAATTCTGGCCGCATGAGTCGGAGAACTTGCTCGACAGGTCTACGAACCGATCGCAAAATATTGATGTTCTCTTCAGACATACCTGCGAAGGCAAATGGAGATAAAAAATCATCACCATCTTCAATCAGGTGAACGACCAGAATGCGGAAACCAGTACACATGCTGGCTGAGGCAACAATTTGCTGAAGAACCTCGCTCAATCCCAAATCTGCGCGCATGATATTGCTCAGGCGTAATAATTCCTTGATTTGTCGTGTGTGGCGCTGTGCTTCTATGTCTAAGCCTGTGGCAACGTCGGCTATTGGAGGTGGTAATGTCTGGCTGTCTCCCAGGGTGGACTGCAGGATATGGTCACGCTCCCATTGAGCTTGCTCAGCGGGAGAGCGAAAACGGACACGCAAGGGTACAAACCAGCTCTGTTGCCTTCGTTCTGACATCGGCTGCTGCTTTCTTTTTCTTCTAGATGAGTAGTCAGGTCAGGCGGACATTTTGAGCATAGCATATCTCATGCCCGTACACAAGTGACATAGGAATTAAAGTCTCTATCCTTAAGGGGGAAACAGGCTACGGGGGCGACCCAAGGGTCCCCACCACCCGTCCACGCCACCCCCGCCCCTACAGGTATCCCCCGGAAGGATGGAGACATAGGAATTATTTGGCTGTGTGCAGGGTGCCTCAAAACGCGAGATAAGACCGGTAATAGTCTTTCAGCGTACGAGGAATACGGCCGAGCAGGAAGGTACCTTCTGCACGATGCTCTTCGAGTTCCACGTGCCCTCTGCGGTGGAAGAGTTCCACAAGGTCGCTTTTAGCGTAAGGGATCAGCAGTTGTACGCTCTCCATACTGTCCGCCAGAACTTGAGAGATCTTCTCGCGTAACGCGTCAAGGGCTAGACGTTTCAGGGCAGATACAGGCACCGCATTGGGATAGAGGCTGAGATCTAATTCAGATGGATCATCCAGCAGATCAATTTTATTCAGCGCTGTGGCCCGCGGCTTATCACCCACCTCCAGTTGACGCAGGATGTCATTGACCGTCTCGCTCTGTTCGATAGCATTTTCGTGGCTTGCATCCACTACTTCCAGCAGCAGATCAGCATCGATGACCTCTTCAAGTGTCGCGCGAAAGGCGGCGATCAACCTGGTTGGCAGTTTCTGGATAAAGCCAACGGTGTCGGTGTAGAGTACTTCTTGATTACCCGGCAACACTTGATGCCTGGTAACGGGATCGAGGGTAGCAAAGAGCTTGTTCTCTGCTACTACTTCTGCTTCGGTCAGCGCGTTGAAGAGGGTAGATTTGCCGGAGTTGGTATAACCAACAACGGCAACGACGGGCATAGCCTGGGCGGTCCGCTGTTGACGATGAAGCAGTCGTTGTTCACGGACGCTCTCGATATCTTCACGCAGGTCCGAGATGCGGCTGCGAATACGGCGGCGGTCTATTTCCAGTTTTGTTTCACCGGGGCCGCGTACCCCAATAGCTCCTCCTACACCCGCAGTACCCGCACTGCGCGAACCGCCTGCCTGCTGGGAAAGCCCTGTTCCTCGACCGGCCAGACGAGGCAAACGATATTCTAACTGGGCCAGTTCGACCTGCAAGCGTCCTTCACGCGTACGCGCATGTTGAGCAAAGATATCCAGTATAAGGGCAGTGCGATCAATGACACGAGCGTCAAGCATTTTCTCAAGGTTCCGCTGCTGCGATGGAGACAGCTCGTCGTCGAAGATCACCAGATCTATTGCCAGCTGCTTCTCCAGCTCACTTAATTCTTGGGCACGTCCCTTGCCAACGTATGTCGCCATATCGGGATGATGGAGTCGTTGGACCATCGACCCAACCACGTCCGCTCCCGCGGTAGATGCTAATGCTTTCAGTTCACTAAGGGAATCTTCAACACTCCATAAACTCTCTTGATCGTCGCTTTCAACAGCAACGAGGTAGGCATGTTCATGCCTACCATGAGCGCCAGTTTCGATAGTACGTTCTTGCTTTGCCGTAAGTATACCTCCGCATAACCAATGTTTGCGTTTCTTGCGCGTAGCACAATGCTATTGTACGCATCCAAAACCGATAACGCAAGCCTTGCCCTTATGATTTTGGCGGTTGGGGCAGCGCCGGCAACTCTCTGACAAAGAACCCATTCACCTTCGCAAACAGGCTATTAGTAATTGCCTGATTGTAGAAATCATGCCAGGTTTTAAACTGCTCCACTGAAATGTTGAGGCCAGGTACAATGTTTATGGTTGAATTGATGGTCGTTTGAGTATCGTGCAAGAAATTACCGAGAACGATCAGCAGGACCAACCACAATAACCATGCTTCGACAAAGCCGGCTGCTCCGCCGAGCAGTGCATCCGCAGGCCCAATCAATGGGATAGCATCTACAACGTTGCGTACGACAGAGCCAATGATATGGAGGATGAGAACCGTGCCGAAGAACAAGACGACGTAGGAGATGAGTGGGGTAGCTGATAAACCATTCGCAGCGAGTAATTTGGTGAAACCAGGTCCGTAGTGGTATGCCACGAAAAATCCTATGGGAATACTGAGCAGGGAGACAAGGCTAATCACTGCTCCATTTCTGAAACCACTGAGGACAAGCAGGACGACCGTCACCAGAAAGAGAATGTCAACAATGCTAATTGAGGCAATCATAAAAGTACGTATCCCTTCGAGTAATAACGGTATAGGTATATTAGTAGATGAGTCTATTACCTACCTGCTTAGACGTTGCGAACAGTTCAGTCGTAACAGGAGGCTCATAGAGATATGACGGCATCCTTTATCATTCCTCAAATGAAATTGGATCGCCCTCATATATCAGGCCGCCAGGTGCACAAGATAACAAAAAGACGACCGCAAGGGCCGCCTTGAAAATTCACATTTCTGATTAGAGCTTCGGGGGCATTACGACCCTGTAATGCCGGTAAAATTGAAACGTCCAATACGCAGGGCAGGCGCCACTATGGTCACGTAGTCGCTGCATTGGACGCGGTCCCGGCCAATCGCCTGCACATTGGCCAGGGCTTCGAGGATGCTCTGTGTAAAGCGCAGGTTCTTCACAGGGCTGACCAGTTCGCCATGTTCTATTAAAAACGTCCCATCACGGGTCATGCCCGTAAAAAGCGTTTTGATGGGATGGACGGTATTGGTATAGTGAAAGCGCGTGACATAGAGTCCTCGCTCCACGCCCTTGAGTAGTTCTCCCATACTGGCATCACCTGCTTCCATCATAGTATTGGTCGGGGCAGGGCCAAAGGAATTTGGCGCGGGCAACGCGTGACCTGTATTGGGCTTCCCTTCACGCGCAGCAGTATAAGAATCATAGACCACAGCGTTGGCAATGCCGTGGTTAAACATAACAACTCGCTGTTTTGGCACGCCCTCGTAGTCAAAGGCCTGGGGCAGACCGGCCGGGTCATGGCCATCATCGTAAATGGTCACACGCGGCTCAAGCAGTTGTTTGCCAAATTGACCATTCATAAAGCTGCGCTCCTCCTGTACAGCAGTTGCCGAGAGACCCATGAAGATGAGATTCTGCAGCATATCGCCGACAGCATACGTATCGAGCACGACCTGGTACTCACCTAGAGGGATGTCGATGGGATTGCGACTGCGTTGGGCCTTCTCTACCGCCTCATACGCCAGCGCCTCAAAATCAAGGGTAGAGGCATCGGTAGCCATACGCTGCGTGTAGCCAGATCCTCGCTCATCCGCCATAATAACGGCGTGACATTCGGAGTCCGTGCGCGGCTCATAAGCAAAGATGCCCAGGGAGTTGGCAACCGCCACATGGGAGGCATTAGTCGAGAAGGCTCCCGCTGCTTCAAGGCCACGTTCCCTGGCCAGGCGAACAATGATACCGACGCGCTGAGCGCGCTCCTCCGGGCTGAATTGGGCTGTGCGATCACTATAGCCAGCAGCAGGAACGATCGGCTGCGGTTCCGGTAGTGAGTGAAATTCTGGATTCTCCGGTTGCAGACGAGCGATTTCCAGCGCCTGCTCCGTGACCCGCCGCAACGACTCGTCATCCAGGCGGTTGGTGGTTGCCACGCCGACTCTTTTGCCCAAAACGGCACGTACACGAAGCTCGTGATTGCTCTCCGCAACGTTCTGGTGTATGCCATTATTCGCAAAGCGCGTGAGAGCGCTCTCTGTCCCCAAATAGACCGCCTCGGTCTGGTTAGCCTGTGAGTGGCTCAGCACTTTTTGCAGCAGTGCACGCACACTTGTTTCATTAGAAAACATTTTTTCTTCCTCTCGGGGCATTGTTCGCTTTTACCAGTTGCCAACGCCAACTTGCACATTGCGGAAACGAGCCGGAGCGGCTCCGTGGCCAGTGCGCATGACCTGCATTGGCTCGCCCTTGCCACAATTGGGGGTGCCCCAAACGCTCCACTCGTCACGATTACAGATGGCATCACATGAACCCCAGAACTGTGGGGTAATGCCCGTGTAGGTGGCATTTTTCAACATCTCACCAAGCTTGCCGTTTTTTATTTCGTAAGCCATCTCTACGCCAAACTGGAAATTTAAGCGGCGGTCATCAATGCTCCAACTTTTATTGATGCTCATGAAGATGCCGTCATCCGTATCGGCGATGAGATCGGCTAATGTCCAGGTGGCCGGTTCCAGGCTGACGTTGGTCATGCGGATCATCGGCAAACGATTCCAGCCATCCGCCCGCACGCAGCCATTGCTGGTCAGCCCCAGCATGGGAGCGGTATCGCGCGACATGAGGTAGCCCGTGAAGATACCATTTGAGACAATGGCGGTGCGCTGCGCTGGCACGCCCTCGTCATCCCAACCGAAGGTTCCCAGGGCGCCGGGAATGGTCGCATCCGCGGTCAGATTCACGGTATCCGACCCATAGCGGTAATTGCTATTGAGTTTATCGGTGGTGAGGAAGCTTTTGCCGACGAAACCGGCTTCCATGCCCAATACGCGGTCCAGTTCGATGGGATGCCCGCATGATTCGTGCACCTGGAGAGCGACCTGGGGCCCATCGAGAATGATCGTTTTGAGGCCGCTGGGACACTGTTTGGCCGTGAGCAACTTGACGGCCTCTTCCCCAATCCTGGCACCATGGTTAACCAGGTCCATTGCCTCGATAAATTCATAGCCAACCGTGCCGGCCTGTCGACCAAACGAATTTGGGTAAGAGCGTGTCTGTATCTCGCTACTGGAGGGATCGACGGCGCTGGCCGAGATAGCCGCACCAGTATCAAATAAATCTTGTTCGATATCGCTCCCTTCGGAACTCACGAATATTTTGTGCTCGTGGGAATATTCCATCTCGCCGCTGGTAATCGCTACACCTTGCACACTGCGCATAGCAGCATCGGCATCAAGCAGTAACTGTACCTTCCTGTTCAGAGGCACCGTGAAGGGATCGCGTTCCATCGGAGTGCGATAGTAACCTCGCTGCGGCGTGAGGGGCGAGAGTTGAACAGGTTCACCCGCGACAAGTGCGCTGGCACGTGCAATCTGTACCGCGTACGTGGCTACGCGCACCGCCTCAGCCTCATCTATTCGTGCGCTGCTGGCAAATCCCCATGCCCCGTTGACGATTACACGCACATTAAATCCCGCGCTGGTACCACTACTGACGCCCTCGACACGACCATTTTTGACCTCGATTCCCTCCGAGGTGCGTTCCATAATACGCACATCCACGTAGCTGGCACCAAACTGTTGGGCGATATTCAAGGCTCTGTTTGCTACATCCCTCATGAAATTAGTTCTTCTTTCCGCTTTCTGAAATGCAAGGCGCTCATGACAATGTCACATAACGTTAATCGCAGATGAATTCTATTTTAAGCATTTTGTGTAACTCTGTCTATGGTTTTCTCAAAGGGGATTTTTGCTGATTAACCCTCCCATCTCCGAATCCTTGCACCACTTACTCCCTATGGGGGTGTATGAATTGTTTGTTGGCAAACAACCAAATGGGAACGGGTGGTGCAAGTGGAACGGATAGGCCGTAGGGGCCGGTTCACCGTGCCCAGCGCCGATTTATTGGCCCTCCCTTGTCATTCATAGCGCTTATACAACTTGTCCTGGCTCCAACGCGCCGGATTCTCGAGAATATACTGGCGAATCTGCTGCAAAGCCGCCTCCGAGCGAATCACCGTCTCGTAATAATCATCTTGCCAGGCAAACCACGGCTTGCCCTCAGAACGACGTATCTGGTACGAGGTTGCCGCCTTCAACACCCGTATGATTTCCCACAGGGCCGCTCTAGGGCTAGACTGCACCGGATCCAGCTCGGTCAATTCAATGATGCCGTGAAGATGGTTGGGCATGAAGACATACTCATGCAGGTTGATGTGAGCAAACCGTTTGGGCAGCGAGACCCACACCGACTGAGCAATCTGCCCTGGGCCTTTCAATGACACCTGGTCATCGACAATCGTGCCAAACATCAAGCGGTGGTACTGTGTACAAATAGTGACAAAATAGAACCCAGGTTGACTATAGTCATACCCTGCTAAGCGTTTGGGCATGAGAACTCCCCCTTTGTGTGAGGTACCACCTACCCCTGCTCAAGACAGGTGAGTGATGGGACGATGATACCAGAGGATGTTCCTGGCTGCAAGAGGTTTGTTGTGGCTGTTCCTCCCTCCAACTATGATACTGGCCGATACATCGGCGCTGGGCGCGATAATGCACATTTACTAAATAATCCGGAGAGCAGAATATCCACCGAGGCCGATAAATCGGCGCTGGGCACGATAAATCGGCCCCTACGCGTGTCCGGATGAATTGGTTCATCTGCATTATTGGCACCTACGGCCTTACGTACGCCCGCTTGCCAACGACTATTCCATACACTCGCCCCTCGGATGTGCCTTGCTATCTTTGTTGGCAGTTGGTACAATTCCGAAAATAGGCGAGCAACATGATAAGGAATAAGACATGGATCAGCCAATTAGCGGCGAGAGCGTGCAACCGGCGTACCAGTATGGCAGTCTGACATTGCCACATGGTCAATTACCTATGCCCGTTTTCATGCCGGACGCCACGTTAGGAGTCGTTCGCGCGGTCGACGCCACCGACCTGCTGAACTGCGAGATACAGGCGTTAGTGATGAACACCTTTCACCTGATGCAACGCCCAGGATCCTCAACAATCCAGGCACTGGGTGGACTGCATAAGATGAGCGCCTGGCCCCGTCCCATTGTCACAGACTCTGGAGGCTTTCAGGCTTACTCGCTCATCCAGCAAAATCCCAAATTTGGCTCCATGAGCGACGATGGCATCACCTTCAAGCCAGAGGGGTCCGAGCGCAAATTTCACCTAACGCCGGAGAAAACCATACAGTTGCAGGTGAGCTATGGCGCCGACGTGGTTATCGGCCTTGATGAATGTACGCATGTCGACGCCTCGCTTGAGATGCAGGAAATATCCGTGAAAAGGACGATTGACTGGGCCAGGCGCTGTAAAAAGGAGTTTCTGCACCAGGTCAATCAAAGGCGTCTTAAGATGGAACAGCGTCCCCTTTTGTTCGCCGTCATACAGGGAGGGAGGTCGCACGAGTTGCGCAAGCGCTGCGCCAATGAACTATTGGAGATTGGTTTCGATGGTTTTGGTTACGGAGGTTGGCCTCTTGACGGGCAGGGCCACTTGCTCACGGAAATCATTACCTATACACGAGAGCTTGTACCCCGGCAATTCCCTATGCACGCCCTAGGCATTGGACATCCTGTCAACGTTGTTGATTGTGCGAAAATTGGATATGGCATATTCGATAGCGCGATGCCAACGCGCGATGCCAGGCATAGCCGACTCTACAGCTTCGCAGCGGCGGCTGGTTTACAAGACAAATGGTTTTCTTATGTGTATGTTAACGACGACAAGCATATCAAGTCCGACGCACCGGTCTCCAGCTTCTGTGACTGCTTGTGCTGCAAGAATTACTCGCTTGGATATCTCCACCATCTCTTCAAAATCAACGACACGCTGTTTTTCAGGCTTGCCACCATACATAACCTGCGTTTTATGACCTTATTGACCGAGCGACTAAGGGAGAACCGTGATGGACAGGGAGAATGATCAGCTCGCATCGGTGGTTGACGCTGTCCTGGCAAGTACAAAATATCGAGATGTCAGTCATGAACTCATCTCGTATATCGCTGCACAGGAGCTACGCAAACGCCGCTCAGTGAAGGACGCCCTCAAGGCCACCAAGAACAAACTGCACCAGGTTGGCGGCGCGTACCTTGACTCAAAGGAACACTATGCGCGCTGGCTCGAGGAGCTAACGCTGGCGGCACGAACAGGCCAACGAGAGCGCCTGCTTGAGCTATGTAGCATAATCATGGATCACCATGCTTCTACCAGGGAGCGCATTCCTATCCTGACGCAGTTTTATACGCAAATATTTCGCGAGCTGCCTCCTATACGCAGCATACTTGATATCGCCTGCGGCTTCAATCCACTGGCTATCCCCTGGATGCCTCTGACAGAAGACGATAGGGAGTACTACGCCTACGATATTTACCATAGCATGATGGACTTCTTGCAAGCATGGTCAGGGATCTTGCACGTAGGAGGAAAGGCCCAGGTGTGCGATGTGATTCAAACGTGTCCAACGCAACAGGCGGACGTGGCCTTTCTCCTCAAGGTGATACCTTGCCTGGAACAGGTAGACAAAATGGCAGGGCACAGGCTCTTGCGCGAGCTTCACGCCGACAATCTCGTTGTCTCGTTTCCTATTCAGAGCCTGGGGGGACGAAGTAAGGGAATGCTGGAACATTACGAGACACACTTTCGCGAGCTGCTAGGAAATGAGCCGCAGTGGGAAGTGAAGAGACTGGTATTTGATACTGAACTGGTATTTGTGGTAAGAAAGTGAGTCCTACTTGCCTTGCCTCACATACCATCTTCCCCACCAGCAGAAAAGCAACAGGCTGGCGGAGACCAGGAAGATCAGCCAGTTGAAGCCAAGGAACTGGGCAAAGAAGCCAGCAAAGAGCAATATTGGGATCGATCCAGTATTGTACAGCATAAACTGCAGCGAAAAGACGCGTCCTCGTACTTCAACCGGCGTTTGCTCCTGCATAATCGTCTGAGTTGGGATATTGACACAGGCTATTGCCACTCCCAGGGAAAACACCAGTAACACCGTTATCCATAGGAGCAGCGGCGACGATGCCCCACTTTCACCATAGAGGTACCCTGCGAGCTTCTGTGTAACTGGTAAGAGCGAGAAACCGACCCCCAGCACAATAAGACCTATCGTGGTCAAACGCAGCTTGCCAACGCGTTCGGTAATACGTGGCATGACTGCTGACGCGCCAACCAGGCCGATAGCCGCAGGGGCAAGAATGATGGCCATGTCAGCAGCAGGACGATGCAATACCTGCTGCACATAAGCTCCTGCCACCTCACCAATCCTGCCCCTGGCTCAGTATCCTCGCTGCGATGCTTGAGATGTTCCTCATGAAAGGCGCGAGCAGGAATGCAGAGGATAAGGACGGCGCAAACGAGATAGAGAAAGGCCACAACAACAAAGAGCACATCGATGGACTGTACGTGCAGGGTAAACGAAGCCAAATGTAGGGTAAAGGGCGGAAAGAGATTGGAAATAATTCCTCCCAGGAGCAGGAAACCGATGGCCATAGAGAGCGTCGTGGTGATATTGAAGAGCGAGAGCGCCGGGACCAGCTCGTGCTCACCCACCAGCAGCGGAATAGCCGCCCCTTCAGCCGGTATGAAGAACTGTCCGATCAACGATGTCATAAAGGTAAGGACGTAGAGCGGCAGTAAATCGGTACGGTTGGAGAGCAATGAAAAGACCATCAGTAGCATAGTGACCGCGCGCAGGATATTGCTGACCCACAACACCAGGCGTTTGTGCAGGCGATCCACAACCACACCGGCGATCGCGCCGAAAGGGAGTGCAGGGAATGTGAAGGCGATAATGGCAATACCAGCCATAAACACTGAATGAGTGACATCATTGACCAGGACGATGATACCGAAGTTGGCCGCGTTGAGGATGGTGAGAGAAATAAGCTGCGCCAGCCATAGCAACACAAAATTCCGATTTTTCAGCACGCGCCGGAAACTGGCGGCACCCGTAGCTGATGGCCTGGACGGTACGGGCTGTGCTTCTGGTATTGACGCTGGCGTAGGCAATGTATTTCTTTCCTATACGGCTCATTCGTTGGTTCTGTCTTGCAGCTTACAGGCATACACTATCTTGCCAGGCAAGCATCCTTTGTTAGCTCTTACGAATAAGTATAGACGAAAGTTGGACGGAGTGGGAGGGGGATGTGGTATTTTTCCGTTATTGATATTATCGCCATACTTACCGACAGTAGCCGCCCGCGCAAATATTGGAGCGATCTCAAAGTAAAGCTTATCTCAGAGGGCTACATTGAAGTGTCCGAAAAAATCGGACAGTTGAAAATGCAAGCTCCTGATGGAAAATTACGCGAAACCGACGCTGCAGACAGTCAAACACTCCTCCGCATCATTCAAAGCATTCCCTCACCCAAAGCCGAACCATTCAAACGCTGGCTCGCAGAAGTCGGCCAGCAACGCTTAGAAGAAATCGAAAACCCCGAACTCGCAATGGAACGTATGAAAACCCTCTACGAGGCCAAAGGCTACCCGCAGGACTGGATAGAAAAGCGCATGCGTGGCATTGCCATTAGAAATGAGCTAACAGATGAATGGGACCAGCGCGGCGCACAAGAGGGCATAGAGTACGCTATTCTTACCAACGAAATAGCTCATGCTACCTTTGGCCTCAATATTCAAGACCACAAGGCGCTCAAATCGTTGAAGCGTGAGAACCTGCGCGACCACATGACTGACTTGGAGCTTATTTTAACGATGCTAGGTGAGGCAACATCTACAGCGCTCCACCGAGAACGAGACTCGCAAGGTTTACCCGACCTCAAAACTGATGCGCGAGACGCAGGCCAAATTGCCGGCCACACCCGAAAAGAGATTGAAGAGGCAACCGGCGCTCCCGTTGTCAGCCCTGAAAACTATCTTGACCTCTCAAGACGGAAGCAGCTTAAGCAAGCAACAAACGAGGAGAAGTAGCAACCATAAAAAAGGATAGAGCTATCTCCCGGCCTCAAATCGTGCTATAATGAAAACATGACGATAACACCGACAGACGCCCAGAAGAAGACGGACCTGCTCGCGCTCACCCTTCCACAGTTACAACAATGGCTGGTGGAACGTGGTGAAGCGCCCTTCCGCGCGAAACAAATCCATAGCTGGCTGTATCAGCAGCTCGCAACCGATTTCTCGGCCATGACCAACCTGCCCCAGACATTGCGCCAGCAACTGGCGGAAGAGGCTACTATCGGGCCAATGGTTGTGCGCAGTGAACTGCACTCCAAAGACGACCGCACGCGCAAAATCCTGCTTGAGCTGGCTGATGGCAAGCTGATTGAGTCGGTGCTGATGCTGTATCCACCGCATGGTGAGAGCAGCCCACGCGCAACGGTCTGCGTCTCTACACAAGCGGGCTGCGCCTTTGGCTGTACGTTCTGCGCAACGGGGCAAATGGGCTTTGACCGGCATTTGAGCACGGGAGAGATTGTAGCGCAGGTGCTTTTCTTTGCACGGGAACTGCGCTCAGCACCCTGGATGGCGGCAGGTCTTCCTGGGAGAATGCCCATCGATCACATCACCAACATTGTGTTGATGGGTATGGGCGAACCGCTGCACAATTATGACAATGTCTTACAGGCCCTGCGCATCCTGAATAGTGCCGAGGGATTCAACCTGGGTGCGCGGCATATGACCGTCTCGACCGTTGGGTTGGTACCTGCTATCCGTAAGCTCAGCCAGGAGGCACTGCAGGTCAACCTCGCCATCTCCCTCCACGCACCGACAGACGAATTGCGTAGCCGGACCATGCCTGTCAATCGCAAATATCCGTTGCGAGAACTGCTGGCCGCCTGCGAGGACTATATCGCGGCCACGAAGCGGCAGGTAACTTTCGAGTACGTGCTGCTGGCGGGCGTGAACGACACTCCCGAATATGCCCATCTCCTTGGGGAGTTATTGGCCCCGTTAAAGCAGTTTGCCCATGTGAATTGTATTCCGGTCAATGCCACTTCGGCCAGCTATAAGGCTCCAGGGTCAGAGGCCATGCGCGCGTTTCGAGAGATCCTCTTTGAGCATGCCGTGAGCAACAGCGTTCGCGCCGAGCCCGGTGATGATATCGCAGCCGCCTGTGGACAGTTGCGAACGCGTTTTGAGAAAAAAAGGCAGCAATAAAGTGGGGCTGAGCAGTGCGCACTGCTCAGCCCCACTTTATTGCTGCCTTTTTACTTGCTTTTAGGCAATTTATTCATTGTGCGCAAACAGCGGGTACAGATATTGATGGTGCGCGGAGTACCATCCACAACCATATGACGGCGCTGTACATTGAGTACAAAGCGACGGCGCGTGCGCCGCTGCGAAAAACTCACGTTATTACCATGCATTGGCTTGCGCTCACAGACATCACAACGACCTGACGACATATATATCATTCCTTCCTGATTTGATCAAATTCAGAAGATTCTCTCATCTTTATAGTAATTAGAGGCGAAGCTACTGGTATGGCAACGCCATGCGAGTATAGCACACAGATACTTGTTTTGGCAAGATGCTTGTGTTGGCAAGAGTATAAAGAGAGAAGATATGCACGTGTCTAAAGCATCTGCTATCCAGCCCCGACAAGGTTCTCGTCCCCTTGGGAAAATAGAGGTCTTGCCCAACGCCATCCATACAATTGCAAAAAAGGCCACAAGCGAATGCTATGGGGTTGTCGGCATCACCGCTCCTCGCCTACATCATGGGCAGGCGGTACTGCTCAAGCCCGAAATGAGCAACCAGGGCATACAGGTCCGTGTTATCAATGACCAGATCATTGTTGAGGTCTACGTAGCGCTTGAATACGGGCTGCGCATGTCAGAGATTGCTCAAAACATCATGAGCAGCGTCAAGTTCTCTATCGAGAAGATGCTTGGCGTATCGGTAGCACAGGTTAACGTGAACGTCCAGGGACTAGGCCACGGTCCAACTCCTCAGAGCCAAAAATAAACGAGTATTTGTAGGGGGCCACTTGTGGTGCCCTGGGAGTCACAATGCAGGAACAGTCACCTCGCACAGTACGCACGCAACATCTCCGGCGAATCAGCGTTTTTGACGGGCAGGATCTCAAGAGAGCTCTCCTCGCGGGCGCGGCATGGTTAGAAGAGCATCGCGAGGTTATCAACGCACTAAATGTCTTTCCGGTACCCGATGGTGATACCGGTTCTAATATGACAGCCACCATGCAAGCAGCCATACGCGGCATTGCCGAGAGCAACGAAACCTCCGCGGGAATCATCGCCGCGAAGCTGGCACACGGAGCCTTAATGGGCGCGCGGGGCAACTCGGGCGTCATTCTCTCGCAGACACTACGTGGCCTGGCACAGGGTTTAGAAAATAAAAAGACATTTGCAGCTGCCGATCTCGCCGCTGCTCTCGAAGAAGCATCACGCCTTGCCTACCGGGCTGTGCTCAAGCCCGTGGAAGGAACGATACTGACCGTGGTGCGCGAAAGTGCGGAGGCCGCCAGAGTCAGCGCGGACCATGGCGACGATCTTGTTGGCCTGATGCAAGTGGTGGTTACCGCTGCCCGGCAATCGGTCGCCAGCACACCCGATCTTCTGCCCACGCTCAAACAGGCAGGCGTGGTCGATTCCGGCGGACAGGGATTTTGCACCATTCTAGAAGGCATCTGGCGCTATATTCGCGGCGAAGCGGTACAACTGGGCGCGGCGCCCTCGCTCGTAACACCTGCAGAAGCTCACGTTATGAAGGGGCGGGTGAGCATCGAGGAAGAATTTGGCTACGAGGTCGTTTTCCTGCTGCGCGGTGAAAAGCTGGATGTTGATAGCATTCGACAGACGATCATCGATATGGGCGGCGAATCGACGGTCGTGGCAGGGGACGAGAAGATGCTCAAGGTACATACCCATGTCCCCTGGCCTGGCAAAGTCCTCGACTATGGGGTGAGCCTGGGCAGCCTGTTAGACATCAATATTGAAAATCTGCAGGAACAAAGCCTCACCTACGCTGCTGAGAGTGAAGCGGAGCACGCCGCTGACCAGGAAGAGGAAGTATATGACACAAGCACGCTCACCCCTGATCTGGCCACCATCGCCGTAGTCTCTGGCGCGGGCTTTGAAAAAGTCTTTCAGGGCCTGGGAGTAAGTGTTATTGTCCCGGGTGGGCAAACGATGAATCCCAGTATCGAAGAACTGTTAAAGGCGGTCAATTCAGTGGCAGCGCAGAAGGTGATCATCCTGCCCAATAATAGCAATGTCATTTTGAGCGCCCGCCAGGTTGATAACCTGGCAGATAAAGAGGTGTACATCGTCCCGACCGCAACGATGCCCCAGGGCATTGCCTCTTTGCTTGCCTGTAATTATGAGGCCGATTTTGCCACCAATTGCAAGACGATGACCGAGGCCGCCGATAACACGCAAACGGCTGAAATTACCACCGCCGTACGCACGGTGCAGATTGGAGGCGTCCATGTGCGCGAAGGTGATTTCATTGGCCTGATCAATGGCAATCTCACCATCGCAGGGCAAACCATCGAAGAGGTTATCCGTGACATGCTGCAACGCATGCACATCGACCGCTACGAGATTCTGACGCTCTACTACGGGGAAGATGTCACCGCGCAAGAGGCACAGGAAACAGCGAAGCGTATTAAAGCCCAATATTCGCACATTGAGATAGAGGTCGTCGACGGTGGGCAGCCCTATTATGCCTACATCCTCTCGGCAGAATAATACATCTCGACTTCTCAGGGAGAGCATAGTATACTTTCTCCAACAAGACGGGGCACTACGGAGTGTCAGATGGAGGTAAGACATGGCTGTTCGCATCCTCACCGATAGTACTTGCGATATTCCACTAGAGCAAGCAAAGGCCCTTGGCATCACAATTGTCCCGCTGATAGTATTTTTTGGCGACGAAGCCTTTCTCGATGGCATTGAACTGGATAACGCGAGCTTTTATAGCAAGCTACAGACAAGCAAAGTATCGCCGCGCACCTCGCAACCTCCTCCTGCCGCCTTTGAGGAGGCTTACAAGCGACTGATCAACGAGGGGGTAGATGGTATCCTTTCAGTGCATGTCTCCTCAAAACTCAGCGGTACCTATCAATCCGCCTGTAGCGGTTGGGAAGCGCTGCCTGATGAATTGAAAAAGATTCCCATCGAGCTGGTTGATTCTAGCATAGTCAGCCTGGGCTTAGGGATACCCGTCATGCGAGCTGCGAAAGAAGCGGAGCGTGGTTTAAGCCTGCCGGAGCTGAAGGCGCGCCTTCTCGACCGTTTGGCTCGCATGAAAATCTTCTTCGTTCTGGACACCCTGGAATACTTGAAGCGTGGGGGACGCATAGGTGGGGCAAGAGCACTGCTCGGCAATATATTGAGCGTTAAACCTATCCTCTCCTTTAAGAACGGGGAGATCGTCCCCATCGAACAGCCGCGCACGCGCAGCAAAGCGTATGCGCGTATCGCACAACTGGTCGGCGAATTGGGCGTGGTGGAAGAGATGGCCGTCATCGAGTCAGATGAAGAAGTTGGTCAACAACTCGCACAGTCACTGAAGACAGTGTACCAGGGCGAGATACCCAGATATAAACTTGGAGCAGTACTAGGTGCATATGCTGGTCCCGGCACTGCAGGCGTTATGGTCATTACCGCGAGCAAAGACAGTTAACACTGAAAAGAGTTTCTTATAGATAACCATTGACTAACAGGAAAGTCTCACGTACAATAGTAGTATTGAATGAGAGAGGTCTGTTCCGGCTCATCATTCTTGTAGCTGGGGGTTGAGAAGCGGTCTGTCAGAAGAAACGTATCTGTCTGTAGTGTGTATTCTCTGTATCACGTAGTTCGTTTTTTGTATAAACGGGCAAGCGCGGAATCGCGAGAAAAGCCCATACAATGATTGTTGAATGTTGCCAACAAAAACGGTGTAATCTACGAAGGAGGAACGACTGTGGGAATGTTACGGGTGATGTCAAGGCGCGGAGATGACCGTGTCACCTGGGACGAGCAGAAAGTTCTAGCGGGCGATCCCGAAGCTACTGCTGCAATTCGCGAAGCTGAACGCATCTTTACCCAGGAGCGTGCAAAAGGTGCGACCGCCTTCCGCGTTGAGCCTGGGAAACCGACACAGCGCATCGAGCAGTTTGATTCCACTGCCGAGCAAATTGTCATGGTCCCGCGAGTCGTTGGCGGATGAGCTTCATCACTCAGGTGTTGGCTACCCTGGGTTGGATTGTCGTTGCTCCCCTCGCTATCTCACCAATAGTATGGTTAATTCTACAGCCATACTTTAAGGGATGGTCGCGTGCAGAACGACGAGCGGCTGATCTTTTACGCGATGCGCTCACACCAGAGCAATTTCGCCAACTTGTATGGCGAGGCTATCTTGAGATTCCAAGCCCTACCGAACCGCAGCGTGTGTATCGTGTGCCACGTACAAGGGGCTATATCCAGGTGATCGAAAATGGCCGAGCGGTCATGCGCCTTTGCGTACAACCTGTTGAATGTTTGCCCGATGCAGATGTCGTTGTACTTCATAAGCTTATGATTGAAGCAAATGAAGAAAACTACCTGAAAAAGGCCAACAAGTACTTATGCATTGAATAGATGGTTGCAGTAGCAAAACGAAAGATACTACTCAACCCGAGTAACACTTTACCATGGGCAGGGGCACTGTGCTGTGTCCCTGCTTATTTATTCTTCCTCTTCATCATCCTCTACCAGCTGCACAATTTCATGGTGGCCATTCTGTTTGACACAGGCGTGCGGCCCTCCATCAAGGGGAGCACCGCAGAGGGGACACACCGGCCGACCAGCTGACATCAGCGCTGCAATGGCGCTTGCCAATTGCTGAGCCTGTGTCTGTGTAAAAAGGAAAGATATGGCATCATCCTCACGTATCAGCACTGTCGGTTCCTCTACGCCCACCTCCAATACGATCTCCACCGGCGTAACGGTAAAATTGAACAGTTCATTGCGCTCATCGTATGTTAGACCCATCTGCGACGCGCGGTAGTCATATTCAGGGGCGTTGAGAAAATCTGCCGGTAGCCCAGTTGGAGCAGGACGCCTTCCAGCCTCTGCTTCCGTGCGCAACACCTGTCCCTCGGTCAACTGTGCCAGCACTTGATCTAAGGTAAGAGAAAGCCGGTTGAGTTGTTCCTTTTCCATCCAGATGACGGCAGAGTCACGTCTACTCTGTACATACAGGCAGAAACGGCGCTGGCCAGGCTGGCCCACCGCGGCTGCGCCGAGTATCTCTAAAGGACCTAGTTGCGTACTCATCATGTCACCTCACTAATACCCGCGCTGGGGATCATACTGGTTACGCAGTGGCTGACCTGCACGATAACGCTTTAAATTATCAGCAAAAAGCGCGGTGAGCCGCTGATCGTAATGCACACTTACACCTGAAATATGCGGAGTTAAAATAACATTCGACATGGAGAACAGAGGGCTGTCGGCCGGCAGCGGTTCTTCTACAGTGACATCAAGTCCTGCTCCTGCAATCCATTGCTCCTGGAGAGCGTGTATGAGTGCTGCTTCATCGATCACCCTGCCTCGTGACACGTTTACCAGGTAGGCATGAGGGCGCATCACACGTAATTCCTCCTCACCGATCAGGTGATTGGTCTCGGGAGTCAGCGGTGCCGCCACCACAACATAATCGCTCTCGCGGAGCATATCGTGCAGACGCTCCATAGGATACAGCTGATCCACGTCCGGGTCGGTCGCGCCTTCGCTGACCGAACGGCGTGTCGCCAGCACCCGCATGCCAAAGGCTCGCCCCAACTGGGCAATGCGACGCCCAATATGACCCAGGCCGATAATTGCCAGAGCCTGATCCGCCAGTTCGCGTCCACTCAAATGATACCATTTCCCGCTGCTCGGCCAGATATGGCGATCCTGGAGACGAACCATTTCCGGCCAGCTGCGATTGAACATTAACATGCTGCCGAACACATATTCACTGATGGTTGTCGCATGAATACCTGTCGCGGTAGTGACGATCACCCCGCTATCACTATCAAGCACCCCTGTTGGTCGAAGGCCATCGACACCGGCACCGGAGCATTGCAGCCAGCGTAAATGAGGAGCCAGTTCACGCCAATTATTGGGCATCCAATAGGAACAGACGATTTCAGCTTCACGCAAACTTTGCAGGAATTCTTCCGCGCGTCCGAGACATAGCACATCCGCGTCAGCCGCTCTACGTAACATCTCCTGTGACTCTGGCGAAAATTGAAATGTACTTACCACTTTTAGACCATCAGTCATGGCCAATCGTTCTCCTCTGAAACATGAAATAAGTAGGGTAGTTAAAAGATGTTTTTATAAGGGTACTTTTCTACGCAACTTTTCCTTAGTTTACCCAATTTATAAGTGGTGTGTCCAGGGTGCCGCACGTACGGGAGGGCTGCTCCTTCGAAGTGACATATCATCGCCGATTTCGGCAAGCATGGTTGACTGCGCAACGGTCTGGATACCTGGGATACTCAGTAAGAGGTTCCTGGCTTCTTTAAATGGAGATAGTCGCTGTTCGATCTCCAGTTGAAGCTTTTGGAGAGTGTCTTCCAAGGCAGTTCTTATCCCTGCAAACCCCAGCGTTCACGCACGCCCCGCTCAATTGGAGCAAAGATCAAGGAATCGATGCTCACCCCAATAGCGACGATCACTACCATGACCGCCATCACTTGCGAGGCATCGTTCAGGTCACGCCCGGTTTGCAGGAGGTTCCCCAGGCTCAATGTGAAAAACAACAACTCACCCGCCATCAATGAGCGCCAGGCAAACGTCCAACCCTGCTTTAGTCCGCTCAGAATCGCGGGCATCGCCGAGGGAAGAATGACCTGCGTGGTAAGTGCCACGCCACGAGTGCCTAGATTGCGCGCTGCTTGCAGGTAG
Organism: Chloroflexota bacterium; assembly: GCA_005881495.1. The sequence goes on along the minus strand of VBHI01000325.1, from coordinate 52,122 downwards.
ATCGGGGGTGTATTTTTAACGCCCGTATCCACCCCTAGCGTAATCGAGAAGAGTGCCCCCATTACGACTACAAAGATGATTGCCTGCTCGCTCAGCCCTAGCCACAGAATTGCTAGTGGGAGCCAGCAGACACTGGGCAATGCTTGTAAGCCCAGGATCAGTGAGCCAAGCGTCTCTTCCAGGATGCGCACACGCCCGATGAGCACTCCGAGCACAACGCCAATGACGAGTGAAATGCTGTAGCCAATCGCCAGTCGCTGCAGGCTCACCAGCGCCGCCTGGAGGAACTGACCATTTTGGAAGCCGTAAATCAATGCATTCAGCACAGCAAGTGGACCGGGGAGCGCATAGGAAGGCCAGATACCGCTCAAGGCAACTACTTGCCATACTACCAATATGAGTATGTAGAATACGATGCGCCGCAGCCATTTACCAAGGGCTGAACTACCTACAAGCTGCACTTTAGTTGCTTTCACCATTGACGTGCTCCTGTTGATTCTTATCGATACTTCCTTGCAGGGATGGCTTTCAAATTGCCTGCTTCAGTACAGACAAAATCTCCGCTGCCTGGTCCACGAGCATGTGGTTCTCCAACGAGCGAGGGCGGGGTAAATTGATACGGAACTCACGTACGATACGCCCCGGTCGAGGAGAAAAAACGAGTACGCGGTCTCCCAAAGCGACTGCTTCACGGACATTATGGGTCACAAACAGGATCGTCTTGTGGGTCGACGTCCAGATGGACTCAAGCTCAGCATGCAGTTGATCACGGGTCAATGCATCCAGCGCCCCGAATGGCTCATCCATGAGCAGCACCGCCGGGTCAATCGCTAGCGCCCGTGCGATAGCGACCCGCTGGCGCATTCCGCCGGAGAGCTGATGGACATAGCTCTTTTCAAAGCCGTTCAAATGCACTCCCTCAATGAAACGTTGAGCAATCGCAGCCCGCTCCCTGGACGGTGTACCAGCTTGACGCAAGCCGAATTCAACATTGTGCTGGACATCCAGCCAGGGAAAGAGCGCCGCTTCCTGGAAGAGCAGCACCCGGTCAGTGCCTGGGCCGCGCACTATCTGTCCATCGGCCCAGATAGTCCCACTACTCGCAGTTTCCAGTCCCGCAACAATGCTGAGCAGCGTTGACTTCCCACAACCACTCGGCCCAAGAAGGCATACAAACTCGCCTGCAGCCACATCTAGCTCCACGTGCTGGAGTGCCTCAACGGCACCTGAACGTCCTGTGAAGGTCTTGCTCACACCCTCGATCTTGAGGGGAATCCCTCCCGGCGTTGTCTGGGGTCTGTCTGTTGTATGCTGGGTATCGCTCAATATTGACAGGTGAAACATCTGTATGATCCTCTTTTCGGCCGATGATGTACATAAACGAATTAAGCGGGATATTGGAACATCCAACGAGAGCCGATACATCGGCGGTGGGCGCGATAAATCGGCCCCTACGGATGGCCAGATTATTTTGTTAAAAGTCATAATCGGCGGTGCCCACGATACATCGGGGCCTACTGTTCTACGGAGAATTATGGTTCTATGGCCCGGCAACTGAAGCTAATCCCCTGGAAGTGAGGACTGCGTTCAGCTCACCAAGATGGTAAATGCCAGCCAGATCAGGCTTGCTTTGCCCCAGGAAGCCAAGTGAGTACGCCCGGTCAGCTGACTGCAAAAGGGTGCTTGTGAGTGGATCATAGGTGATATCGAGATTGGTATACGCCTGGTCAATCACCTTTTTCGCCAGGGCTTTGCCGGTGATCCGTAGAATCTCGCTGTTCACAATCTCTTTCGCGTTCTCCGGGTTTTTCAGAATGTATTGTACTGTTTCAACATGCGCTTGTAAGAACTTTTTCACCAGGTCTGGATACTCTTGTAAGAAAGCTGTCCGTACAACTACGTTCGTCGTGACAAACTCCCCGTTGGGCCAGAGCGAACGTTCATCGAGAAAGACCGTTCCATTGCCCTCGATGACGAGGCGCGTCGCCCATGGCTCAGGTACCCAGGCTCCATCGATTTTCCCTTGCTGGAACAATGACAGGATGTTGGGGTTATCGGTTGGAATAATCTGTACGTTTCCCCCTTTGTCAGCCGTTTGGAGACCATGCTGTTGGAGGTAGTACCGTAATGCTACATCCTGGGTACCTCCAACCTGGGGTGTCGCAATCTTCTTGTTTGCCAGGTCCGTGGGACTGTGAATATGCGCATCCGGACGCACGACGAACAGGGCACCGCCACTTGAAGCGCCAGCAATAATGCGGAGTGCCGCTCCGTTACTTTTGATGTAGCCGTTGATTGCCGGGTTCGGACCAATGTAGCCGATATCAATATCACTGGCAAAAAGTGCCTCTATGAGTGCCGGACCCGCATTGAAGGTCTTCGTCTCCAGGTGAACGTTTGGACCAAGGGCATCCTTAAATGTGCCACGTGCTACCCCAACTAATGCTACAGCGTGCGTCAGGTTCGGAAAGTAGCCCAGGCGCAGAGTAAACGGGCCGGTTGGGTTGTTATTAGAACTTTGAGCACCGCACCCTACGAGTGTGAAAGCTAAGAGCATAAAAAGTGGGATGATACGCCAGAGATGTATGATTGTGGTTCTCATCAAAAAACTCCTTTCGTGTATGAGAGATACAGGACAACTTCTCTCTACGCAGTTCACGACGCCGGTTGACGCATGGCCTCGATCAGCACGTGCGCCACTTCTGGCCGTGAGAACTCACGAGGTGGGATCTCGCCTGCCTGGAGCATGTGACGCACTTTCGTTCCGCTAAGCGTCACATGCTGCCCACTCCCATGTGGGCAGGTTTTCGACGATGCCATTGCATCACAGGCACGACAGAAGAAGGTATGGTCAAAAAACATGGGTGTAATGCCAAGCTTGACGGGGTCAAACTCTGCAAAGATATAATGTGCGTCGTAGGTACCATAATAGTTGCCGACGCCAGCATGGTCACGTCCTACGATGAAGTGCGAACAGCCGTAGTTCTTTCGCATCAGGGCGTGGAAAATGGCCTCGCGTGGACCGGCATAGCGCATTGCGGCAGGGAGAACCCCAAGGACCACGCGATCAGCTGGATAATAGTTCTCCAACAGCACTTCATAGCAACGCATACGCACGTCAGCTGGTATGTCATCGCCCTTGGTATCGCCTACCAACGGATGAAGATAGAGACCATCCACCGTCTCTAATGCACACTTTTGAATATATTCATGTGCCCGGTGCACCGGGTTTCGCGTCTGGAAGGCCACGATACGTTTCCAGCCACGCTCTGCAAAGAGCTTGCGCGACTGCGTTGGCGTATAGCGGTACTGGGCAAAGGTCTGATCCTGCAATGCGACCACCCGTACTGGTCCACCCAGGAGCACATCGCCCTGTTGATACACCACCTTCACACCTGGATGCCCATCATCCAGCGTGCGGTAGACCTTGCTCGCCTCAAGCCGTTTATCGTAGCGGTACTTTTCTAGCAGCAACATGACCGCTTGCAACGCCCCCTCGGCATCAACGAGGGCAATCTGTGAGCCTTCTCTTAGATTGGAGGCTTGTTCCGACGTCACTGAAAGAGTAATTGGTAGCGACCATGGAAGACCATTGCTCAGATGCATATCCTGAACAACACTTACATAATCAGATTGTGTCATAAAACCAGTCAAAGGGCTATAGGTCCCAATAGCCAGCATTTCCAGGTCAGCCAGCTGCCGGGAACCCACCACCACCCACGGCAGACTTTTCGCGCGGTCCTGCCATTCTGCACGTTCCGCTTCGCCTACTATATTCAAAATAAGCTCTCCTCCGTGAGGAGCAATCAAACCATTCGTCATGTCTTCTCTTCTCGTTTCTCTCTCCACAGTACTGGTTCACATTATCAAGGTCGGTTCGCAGTGACCTGAGCTCGCTCATCCTTATATAGGAACTCAGGTTCAAGATATCCCAGTTCTATAAGTTTAGTAAAAATGCGGGTTACACTCTCATTGGGCGTCTCTTTGTCGGACTCAACCACCACATCGGGATGATCTGGCTCCTCATAGGGATCATCGACACCGGTGAAATTCTTGATCTTTCCCTCGTCAACGAGCTTGTAGAGGCCCTTGACGTCGCGCTGGCGACAAACCTCGATGGGGCACTTGACATACACCTCGACAAAATCCCCTACCTCCCTGCGCGCCCATTCACGTGCCTCGCGGTAAGGAGCAATGGCAGCAGAGATGCACACAACGTCATTACGTGTGAGCAGGCTAGCTACAAATGCAATGCGCTTGATGTTGGTATCGCGGTCCTCGCGGCTAAACCCAAGTCCCTTGCTTAAATGCGTACGGACAATATCTCCGTCTAGAATCTCCACATTACACCCACGCTCTTTTAAACGCTGCTCAATGATCTCTGAAAGAGTGCTTTTCCCTGAGCCAGAAAGCCCTGTAAACCAGATCGTAAAACCTCTATTTGCCATATACGGTATTCTCCTTGTAAGATTGGGCGACCTCGTTACAACGGGCGACCCAAGGGTCGCCCCTACTATGCACTGGGCGACGACTTGAAAGCCATCCCTGCAATAAGGAAGTGTTCAGAGTAGATGTGCTTCGTAGAGACGCCATTCTGGATCCAGGTCGAGCTGGGCAATTGCTTTATCACCAGAGCGCCCACGGCGCAAGACCAGGCGCGAATTCTTGCCATCGACCAATATCCAGGACTCATGCTCATCATCGTACCGGCAGTCTTGCAGCCAACTGGTTCCCGCGTCTATTTCTTCTTCAACCTGTCCTCGTTCTCCAGTTCCGTTGATATGCACAAGCAACGCTCTCCCATGAACGGTATCTGCGACGGTAAAGTGGGTTCTGTCCAGAATGCGAACTGCATGAGGATGATCTAAGCCTTCCAGTACAGGTTGCCACTTGCCAGTTTCGCGATCGATGACGATGACCGACCCCTGGTGAAAGAGTGAAGCCAGGACCCGCCCATCGGGCAGTTCTGCGGCTGAATTGACATGCGTCGTCTGGCTCAACGTTCCGTATTGTACCACGCGGTGATCTGCGGATTTATCAAGTACTCGACGACGGCCAGTGGGTGTTTCCTCAAAACCATGATCGGTGGCCCACCAGCTCCAGAGTACTTCCCCATCCCGCTTGAATTCCAAAATGAGATCCAGTCCCGTGCTTGCCACAAGATAGCCACGTTGCGTGCGGGAAATGGAGTGAAGCGCGTTAAAAAGAGGTGAACTGACGACATCTCGTTTGATGGTTTTCAGGTCAGCATCAACCTCGTGGATGCTTCCAAAGGAAGTGATGAACACGCCTTTGTCGGTATCTGCCATTCCAGCTGCCATTTTGAGTTCGAGGTTTTTTACAACCTTGTATCCCTCGCTTCGCTCGCCCCTCGATAAATCGGGGTCTCCTGTAGGTCCCCGATGTATCGGAGGACTCAGGCTTGCCTGGGGATGGCTTTCAAGTTGTGAACAGCCAAAATCTTCAAGTAAACACAGCAATCCCCCAGCGTCTTCTTTCGGCTTCTCATAACTCCCCAGGACCGTCAGGGGGCATTGCGTTTGCTGTACTGCCTGGGCTGATTCGGACCAGTGCTTTTTGAGAGTTGAATGTTTCGTTGAAATACAACTGAGCAATAATCTCATCACATTCCTTTCAGACTGCTGAGCGAAGCTAGACGCGCTAGCGTCGTTGCAGTCTGTCTTTCAATACGTTAGACTACACTTGAAACCTTTCTGCTCAATACGAGTTCGATAATGAGGTTTCACAAAATCATCCGGATATCGAGACATGCATCGAGGGCCGATAAATCGGCGGTGGGCACGATAAATCGGCCCCTACTGTATGGATGACCCACATCGTCGGGTGGTGACGGTCAGGACATCATGTAGCAAACAAGCTGTGATGTACATCGTTCTTTCACCGCTCGCTTGCCATACGATGTGCTGGCACTTACCCACTGACGAAGTGGGTAATCCATACAGATGCCCCGCTTATTTTGTTAATGACCATAATCGACTCTCTACAGTAGAGTGCGGATTTATCCAGCACGTATCGGTTGGTATCCTCTCCTCGTATTCACCCGGTTCACCGGTCTCCTGTGTCTCGAACCAGTTGAGAGAGTCTCTGAGAGCGACAACCGCACCGATTACTGTGATGGCTGGTGACGTGATGTTCGCTCTCCTGGCACATTCGGCGATATTTACCAGTGTGTCTGTCACTACGCGCTGTTGCGGGATGGTACCCTGTTGGATTACGGCTGCCGGTGTGTCAGCAGGAAGTCCGCCGTCGAGTAATTGCTGGGTGACGTGTGGAAGTGTATCCACTCCCATCAAAATGACCAGCGTTCCCCCCCAACTTCCCACCTTTGCCAGCGTTTCCCAGTTCACGTCAGCCGGATGACGTCCATAGGCGCAGCCATGGCCCGTTACGATGGTGACCGAGGATGCATAATTGCGATGGGTAACGGGAATGCCAGCATAGGCGGGAACGGCGATAGCTGAACTCACACCGGGTACAACCTCAAATGGAATGCCAGCCTGGGCAAGAGCCAGAGCCTCTTCGCCACCACGGCCAAAGACAAAGGGATCGCCGCCTTTCAGGCGAACGACGAGACGGCCCTGTCGCGCATAATGAATGAGGAGAACATGAATCTCCTCTTGTTTGACGGAGTGGCAGCCTGTTTTTTTACCGACAAACACCCGCTCGGCCCCGGATGGTGCTTCGTCAAGCAGGGAGAGATTGACCAGGCGATCATAGACCACGACATCAGCCATACGAAGGCAGCGGAGACCCTTAAGGGTGATCAACTCCGGGTCACCGGGGCCAGCACCGACCAGGTAGACTTTGCCGGATGCAGATGGCTTATGCTCCATAGTTGACACGTTCCTCGCTTCGCTCGCCCCTCGATACATCGGGGTCTTCTATGCTTCGCTCGCCCCTCGATACATCGGGGTCTCCTGTTTCCAGGACAGCCTTAAGGTCACTCAGCGCAACATCGATACCATAGAAGTACAGTAATGACGCAGTGGTTACCACCGCTCGCTCTATATTTCCTCTGACAAGATGTTCCAGCACATCCGAGACAAAGAAGTCGTTGAAGAAATCGTCGCGCCGCTCGTAGGAGACACCTGCATTGCGAAGATAGAAGCGGGCCAGGGCTGCTAAGCGCAGGTATGGACCATAGGCGCGGGGAAAGTATTCTTCCAGGCCCTGGCGAATGCGCTTGGCAAGGCCGGGGCTGGCTCCTTCAGTTGAGACGGCAATGGTCAGTTGGTCACGTCGGAGGATGGAAGGTAGAATGAATGAACAACGCGCTGGAACGTCCACAATGTTGACCATGGGAACTATGGGAACCGTGGGAACTGTGGGAACTGTTTGCCCGCGTTCCTGCGTTTCGGCCCAGATAGCCTCAATAAGCTGGGAGTTATTGGTTGCGGCAATCACCACAAAAGCTCCAGCTAAATCACCGGGCTCGTACGCTTTCTGGCGCAGCGTGACTTGCTTGTGTTCGGCCATCCACAACAATTCGTCACAAAACGTTGGACTCAATACGGACACGCGAGCGCCGCTCGCAGCTAGCGCGGCAGCTTTCTCAGCGGCCACCTGGTCTCCTCCAATGACGATAGCCAGCCGGTCACGTACATCAAGCATGATAGGATAATACTTTGGCATAGTGCTTTCTCCTCGCTTCGCTCGCCCCGCGATACATCGGGGTCTCCTGTTGCTCATGTTAGACATGTACCACTACCTGGGCGCGGAGATATTCGAGGCCGACACGGGAGCAGAAATCGCCAAAGTGCTCTACGGGCAGCCGCTCTTCTTTCCAGAGAGCCAACAAAGGACGCACGGTTGCCGCTAAATCTTTCGTATGGACGGAGGCGGCGTAGAGTGTGTTCAGGCGCGTGTTGAGCAGGTCACCACCAATATAGACGTTGTAGACATCCTTGGTCCGGCCAACGAAACCAATGTCGCCCATGTAAGGTCTTGCACAGCCATTCGGACAGCCCGTCATCCGTACGCTGATCGGCTCATTTACCAGGCCAAGGGCACAAAGGTCGGCCTCTATTTGTCGAATCACCGCCGGAAGTACACGCTCAGCCTCAGCCAGTGCCAGTCCACAGGTGGGTAGTGCTGGACAGGCCATGGCAAAGCGACGTGTACCTATACCGGCTGGATCGGTAGGTATGCCATAGTCGGTAAGCAAGTTTGTCAATGGGCCGCGCTGTTCTTCGCTCAGATCAGTAAAGAGAATGTTCTGCTGGGGAGTCAGGCGAATGCCAGGGCGAAACTGTTCGATAGCGTGACGCAGACCCGAACGCAAACGTAGTGTCTCATCGTCTTTCACCCGCCCGTTCTCAACGTAGAGGCCCAGAAACCAGCGGCCATCTCCTTGAGGATGCCAACCCAGGTGATCATCCGCACTATGCCAGCTAATTGAACGAGGGTCCTGGAGGCTATAACCTAGCCTGCGCTCTACTTCGGCACGGAACCACACGATACCACGTTCCTCTACGACATATTTCATACGCGCATGCTTGCGATTCTGGCGATCTCCATAATCACGCTGGACTGTGACAATTGTCTCCACGACCGCCAGAACCTCATCAGGCGTGGCAAAGCAGAGAGGCGTACCGAGGCGGGGGAACGTCTCTGCTTTGCCGTGCGTCATCCCCAGGCCGCCACCAACCAGTATGGTGAAGCCCTCAAGGTATTCACCCTTGTAGGGGCTCGATTTATCGCGCCCAAGGGAAGCAACGAGGCCAATATCTTGGGTGTAGACATCGATACAGTTGTCACCTGGAGCCGCCACGCCGATCTTGAACTTGCGTGGTAGATAGGTAGGACCATAAATCGGCTCGGTTTCCTCGCTTCGCTCGCCTCTCGATAAATCGGGGTCTACTGCGCTTCGCTCGCCCTTCGATACATCGGGGTCTCCTGTTCCTCCAGGGTGCTTGTCGATCTTTACCTGTTCGCCATCAACCCAGATTTCGTGGTAAGCACGGCTGCGAGGGGCAAGATGCATAGCAATACGGTGAGCAGTTTCCTCAACCTGCGCATGTACATGACCAGCAAAGGGTACAGGGCAGGCCATCACGTTCCGGTTCACATCACCGCATGCGGCCAAGGTAGAGAGGAGGGCCTCATTGATCGTGTGGATTGCTGGGTACAGACCACCCTTGAGAATACCATGTAACTGGAAACCCTGGCGCGTGGTGATACGTAACGTCCCGTTCGCATATCGACCTGCCAAGTCATCGTGGGTAAGATACTGCTCCGCAGTCACTTCACCGCCCGGAATGCGTGTACGGATCATAAACTGGTAAGCTTTCTCCTCACCAGTTGCCCGTGTATGGCGGGCGTCGCGGTTCTCCTGCTGGTAAATACCGTGGAACTTGACGAGTTGCACCTGTGAGTCGGATAAATGAGTGCTCTCTTGCGCCAACTCCTGGGCAATCTGCCCGCGCAGGTGGTGGCTCTCGGCTTTGATATGCTCAATCTTGCTTCCTTCGCCCGGCCCAAGGTTCAGTAAGGTATTCGTAGATTCTTCGTTATTGGGCACGACTACATTCCCTCCTAAAGAAATACTCTCATGGGTAATTTACCCATGTTTGCAACGGATCGCTTAGAGTTTGGATCTCAGCATAATTGAAATCGCTGTTTCACTTCATCGTGGAGGAACTTGAAAGCCATCCCTGCAACGAAGCCAGGTTGACCGCGTAACGAAGCCAGGTTGACCGCCAGGGTCAACCCTACTATACACGGCACACGGTGCGATGTTGCACGTCGCACGCGCACAAGGCTTGTTTGGGATCCATACTGCCGGCGTCAATGCCTGTATAGTTCTTGCATGAGGATACGACCAGGCGCCTGCTTGCACAGCCTGAGCAGTGTCCTGGCTTTGAGGCTACGGTGACTCAACTTACAGAAAAACCCGCTATATCACCCCATTGGGACCAGCGGATGCGAGAACTCTCTCATCACACGCTCCAACCCTTTGCTCATGATGATAGTTCTGTCATCGTTTAAGTTTGTTGACTTACTAGATCAACTTACATAACTATTGTTTTTACTATACTAGATATTCAGAGGTTTTGTCAACCCTTCGTATTCACTCTTGACAAAAAGGCCACTATTTCTCTCTCCTGCCCTGGGTTGCTGAATGCTCTAGAACACTGAGGCGTAAACATGTCCATGATAATCGCTCCTGGTGTACACCCGACCTGGCTAGTGCTTCTCAAGGGGGTTATCCAGCCTCAATGGACGAGTGGCTTTGAGGCAAGCACTTTTGCCTCTCTTGCCTGTGCGCCGCCTGCGGCGGCGCCAGAAAAATGTGAGGGCTGGCCTGGCGCCGCGGCGCCAGGCCAGCCCTCACATTTTTCTCTTTGGGGTGGGGAGGTCTGGCGACGAAAGGAAGAAGAGGTAAAACAAGTAAGAGGGGTACATCGAAAAACCATGGGGCCTCGCTTAATTAGGCCTTGCCCATCGTACCCAATAGTGAGATAATAGACCTCTAGTTAAAGGATAGGAGGTCACGGCGATTGGACACAGAGGAAGCAGGGATTATGCTCGGAGAAGACGTAGAAAAGTTGCTTGAACTGGCCAGGGCGCAGGATAAGCAGGAACACTTCCAGGAGATGCTGGAAACTGCCCAGAAGATATGCGAACTGGACCCCAGTTCGGCAGAGGCGCTTGCCCTGAAGGCTCGCGCTTTACAAAAGCTTGATCGCATGTCCGAGGCGACTATCGCTAATGACCAGGCATTGCTACTCGATACCAACCTACCACTAGCATGGATCAATCGCAGCGGGCAACAAATTATACAGGAGCGCTTCCCGGATGGTTTGCGCAGCGCTACTCGCGCCATCGAACTCGACCCCAAAGATCCACGTGCATGGGCCAATAAGGGTATGGCGCTCTATAACCTGAACAACCTGGGCGGAGCGCTTACGGCGATGAATCAGAGCTTGAGTTGCGATCCCAATTTCCTTTTTGCTCTGCAGATAAAAGGCGACATACTGCGCCGCTTTGGGCGGATGCACGAACTTGCTGAGCTTATGCGACATGCTCTCGAGATTGCGCCAGATGACACGTTCTGCCTTTCTTTAATGGTACAGGCATTGCGCGCTCTCGAAGAGTATAGCGATATTCCGCCGCTTACCAGCAAACTAGTACAGCTCACTCCCACCAGCCTCTTCGCCTGGGACAGCCATATGCGCGCCTTACGCGCTCTCGGACGATTTGAGGAGGCAAGCGAGGCAATTGATCGCTTCCTGGAGCTGGTACCCGACGACGAGCGCATCTGGACGATCAAGGCGGATAATATGTACAGGCTGGGGCGCTATCGCGATTCCGCCCAGGCGGCTGAACGGGCACTGCACTACAACCAAGAGTTCGCGCCCGCGCGCCGCATCCATGAGAAGGCAGTGCGCTTAATGTATCAACGCAAAGAGAAGCGCCACAAGTAAGCCCTCACTCCATCTCCACCAGGGTTTCCAACATGGGGAGCAGCAAATCATCAATACGCGCCTGGAGAGGTGTGCGCAGGCGTTCGGGAACCACCACCCGTATCCTGCGCTGATGCTGTTCATAGCGGGCAAGGTCATCGGGTTGCAGCCCAGTCGCCTGTACCCATGTGACCAGTTCGTTCATTCCAATGGGAGGATGCGCGCCAAAGGTAACCCACACACCCATTTCCCACTTCTCCGGTCTGGGTATGTCGAAGAGCACTTCATAGTCCGCGACCTCCATCTCAAGCACACGGGCCAACTCAGCGACAAGCAACTGCTCGACGTGCCGGCGGCGGTTGGCGTTCCAAAAAAGAGCATCCAGGCGGTTGAAGAGGCGGCCCGCCATGCGACTGATCTCCACCACTCCCTTGTAGGGCTTCCTTAGCTCTAAATCCGCGGCCAGGGCGCGAGAACTCGCGGGCATACGTTCTGAGGCCAGCAGCAGGAGCAGAGATGCATCATCAACATTACCTGGAAAGCGCGGCTGGTGTGATGCCAGTAGATGTTATCGAACATCTCTTGCCGGGCATGGAGCAACGAGTGCAGAGGGCTGATACCCTTATGAGTCACGACGATGCGGCGCTGCCCATTGACGTTGGGATGGATACGGAGCGATCCCAGCAGCCGCTCAACGTCGACACCGCCGTAGGGGACATTGCAGGCGCGAGCATCGCGCGGCAAATAATCGAGCTTGTCTACATCGAGCGCCCCGCTCAAGAGGTGGCCTAGCAGTTCATCGTCTGGTGGCAGAGGTTTCGACTTGGGAGGATCGATAAAATCCGCCACTCGTTCAGGTGAGAGGTGATAATCCTGCTCAAGAATCGCGGCGATCTCGCCGTTTTCGATGATAGAACGCCCTACCTTTTCGTGGATCACGATGGGATAGCCTAGCTCTTCGATGGTATGAGAAAAAGGGTAATGCCCGATATCATGCAGCAAGGCCGCCACTACAAGGGTCTGTACGCTGCTGATGGAGATACCAACCAGACCGCCGTCCTCTCCTCGCTGCAGCAAGGCGCGTAAGGCTCTGACTGCGAGATGGTAGCAGCCGAGGCTATGTTCGTAGCGCGTATGCGTGGCTCCTGGCCAGATACGATAGACAAAGCCGAGCTGCTTCACCTTTTGCAGGCGCAGAAAAGCGGCTGTACCGATCAGTTTTTCTTCACGGAGGCCAATAGGAATCAAATCATAGAGGCTATCGCGCACGGTACTGACCGGCTGCTCATCGGGTAATAGTGGAAAGCCATGCACAGTTTCCGGCCACTGTTTGCTCGGTCGTACAACATCATTCATCGGGCCGGGAGGCAGGCGTTTCGCGCGGGCGCTTTTCGGTCGCTCTGTTTGCATACTCATAGGGGGATTGTAACAGAAGTAGAGAAAGATTGTCTAGATAAAACTCAACGCTTTCGCAAGGGGGTATTTACCGAAGGGTAGAATTTTTGGGTCGTGCAAGCCCTTGTCAGTGCAAGGATGATGGCATATAATAGGAAGAGCCTCACGGTGGAGAAAGATGCGACGGGACACAGTGTGCCCGTCGCATCGTCATTCTACCTAGAAAAATATCCCTGCAATAGGGACTAAAAATGCGTAGGCGTGAACGATATATGGAAACAACAACAAAACACATTTCATTACTGGTTATAGATATCGATGGCACGCTTCTGAATCCTGAGGGCGTGATCACACCCTATACGCGGTCTACCGTCCAGGCTGCCCAACAGGCAGGCATCGTGGTGACGCTGGCAACCGCCCGGCGCTATTGTAATACCGCCCAGGTCGCCAACGATTTGGGCCTGGCAGGGCCGATCATCCTTTATGATGGAGCATTGATTGTACAGCACCCCCAGGCAACCATACTCTCCAGCCGCCCCTTGCAGGCAGCTATTGCTCAGGAGGCAGTCGATATCCTGGTGCGTCACGGCATTCAGCCGGTGGTTCATCCCAATGAAAGTTTGGCGGAAGAAATTTGGACAGGTCCGGCTGAACTTGATAATCTCTGGATTGATGCCTACTTTACAGCCTATCCCGAGCGTATGCGCCGCATGCCCTATGATGCCCTTTGCGCGGGCCATCCTGATCCCTTGCGTGTCGTCGCCTTCACAGCTGAAGAGGCGATTCAGGACGCGCTACCTGAGATCTCTCAGTTGAACTGTACCTGGACCACCATCCATCGCGGTAGTTATAACAGCGCCGAACTGGTTGTCATGGATAAAGGTTGCTCCAAGGCTAGCGCGGTGACGGCCCTGGCAGAGTCTTCAGGTATCCCGTTGCAGGAGATCATGGCACTTGGCAGAGTGTGAAGTCCGCTGCCAACGCAGTGACAGCCAGTAACAGGAATGATGGAGCAGCACAAGCCATAGAGCGTTACGCCTTGCGCCGTGCCGCGCAGACCGCCTCAAATTCTCTCAACCGCCTTACCTGCCTGTGATTGGGAGATGCCTGCCAGCGCTTCTCCCGCACCAATTGCAGAGCATCCTGAGCGTGCATTCCGCTGTAGACCAGCACAGCACAGGTTAGCAGGACGCTACGTCCGACACCATGTTCACAATGGACGAGGCAGCGTCCCCCCTTTTCAATCCTGTCATGGACCCAGGATGCGCCCTGCCACAGTTGTTCCAGGGTTAACGGATAGGTATCGGGAGTGGGTAGATGCAGCAGTTCGATCTGTTCCTGCGCCATCGCCTCGGCGTCGTCACTATACTCAGAACGCGTATCGACGACATACGCAACCCCTGTCCGCGCCAGAGCCGGGATATCCGCCAGGTGCACGCGCCCGCCGACCGCCAGGTGCTCAGTTACCCAGCTCATGTTGAGCTTATCAGGCAAAGGAATATGCAAAGCCTGGGCCAACCGCTCCGTTTTTGAGTCCTCAGGAAAGAGGCGCGCAGCAATACGCGTCCAGGCGCGGTACGATAGGCGCCCCAACCCGGTAAAAAACCAGCGTCGACCAGAGAATTTCACGTGTGGTGGCAGTTCTAACGCTGGGACATCTTTTGGCGTATCAACAGGCGGAGGAGTAATTGTTGGGTCAGACGACATAATGGGAATATCCTTCTCTCTTTTCCTTAATAGCATAGCAGGGACATCATAGCAATAGCAGGGATGGGATATCCCCAGGGCGATCGCGCGCTCTCAGGGCGACCCAAGGGTCGCCCCTACTTCAGTCTTTCAGGTAGAGGTGGCAGTTCGGGTGTTAGTTGCAGTAGCGCTCCTTCGCGGTTACTTACGTTTTCTGCACCACCTGGCACAACCAGCCCATCTCTCTGCGTCACCCGCTTCAAAGAGGCTATTGCACACTCAATCATACTATCATCGGGCTCACGAGTCGTCAAACTCTGCAAGGCCAGCCCTGGAGCAAAGAGCCATTTGACTATACGAAATCGATAATTGGCAGCGCCTAAACGCATCAACTCATAGGAGATGCCCGCCACGACAGGCACCAGAACAATTCTTGAGAGAACTTTGAGCGGCAGCGAGGGCGTCACAATAAACGCAAAAACAAAGATAGAGACGACCATGACCATGAGCAGGAAGCCAGTACCACAACGGGTATGCACGCGCGAGGAGAGGCGCACATGCGGGATATCGAGCGGGTCGCCCTGCTCCATCGCATTGATGGCTTTGTGTTCAGCGCCATGGTAGCCGAAGACGCGCTGAATATCTGGAACGCGGCCAATCAAGTAGAGATAGCCAAGGAGCAATAATAAACGTACCACGCCCTCGATCACCAGGTTCAGCCAACCAGCACCTATATGGCTCGGGAATAAGTTGGCGATGAAGAGCGGCGCCAGGAAGAAGATAAGAATGGCAAAACCAAGCGAGATCAGCAACGTAACCACCAATGTCACCCCGCCAATCTGCGGCGGCGCCATGTCAGCGGGCAGAGAAGCAGGCGCTTCACCCATGGGTTGGTGGCCATTTGTTCCTGTTTGTGCACTGTTAGAAGCAGGAGCGGTAGGATGAACATCCGGGTTGACTGCGCCCGAAGCGATATTGGCGGACATGGTCATCAGGCGTGTACCCAGAACGAGCATTTCCCACAGCAGGAGCAGACCGCGCACGAATGGGAGGTGAAACAGGCGGTTCTGGTACAGGCGAGGATTTAATGCTTCTTCATAGAGGTAGATGCTCTGATCTGGCTTCCGAATTGCTACGGCGGCAGATGTGCGCCCACGCATCATTACGCCTTCCATTACGGCCTGTCCACCATAGTAAAACTTTGCCACGATCTATCTCTCCTTCTTTCAATAAATTCGGCATATGCTATATATATTCTATTTATCGCGTTTGATCCTGATCCCTGGCTGTCAATTGAATAAAGCGACGGGGGAAGCCGGACGCGCGCATTCGCGATAGGCGACTGACAACAGGACTTTTCAAAAATGATATGCGGGACATGCGCGGCAAGCGCCTACGGAGAGCACGCAGTCGCGCTTCCGAAGAACGCAAGGTGCGGGACATGATGGGGCGACGATTGCGCAAGCGGATTGTCTGCTGGAGGCCTGGCTGGCCAGCGGGAGGCAAAAAGCTCAGGATACAGTTGGCTATAGCGAATGATGCATTGGGCCGGCTCAGGCGTTTCGCGTTCTCTAGCTGCCTGCGCATGGTTGCCGAACCTGGCTTTATGAGACGGCGCAGCCCGTCGACCAGTTCGATGGAGTCGTATGCCAGGATGCCCACGTCGTTTTTCAGCACAAAATCTACGTTTCCCTCTTCCTGGCCTGGTACATAGCCGCTCAGAATGATGGGCAGATCACATGCCAGCGCCTCATTGATGGTCCCCGGCCCTGCTTTGGTAATAATTACATCGGAAGCCCGCATCATCTCCGGCATATTCTGCACAAAACCAAAAACCTTCACCGGCACATGAAAACTTGTCCTGGTACGTTGGAGGTGCGCGTAGAGCCGCCTATTACGGCCAGTGATAATCAGCAACTGTACCGGCAAACGGGCGCGTGAGATAGAGCGCGCGGCATCATATAAGCCTCCCGCGCCATCACCGCCGCCCACCAATAACACAACTGGTAATCCAGGCACCAGGCCAAACTTGCGCTGCAGTTCCTCTTTGCTCTCCGTAGGTCGCGTGAATTTGGGATCAATGGGCATCCCAAGCATGTGCACGCGATTAGGATCAAAGCCGCGCGACAAAAACAATGCTTTGGCCTGTTCCGTTGGCACGATGTAGGCATCCGCTCCTGGAGCAAACCAGGAATAATGCAGGCTGACCAGGTCGGTCACTACGGTGAGGAACGGTATGTGCATATGTAATTTTTGTAAGGCTTTGATGGTAATGTGATTGAGCAGCGGATGAACGGAGACGATAACATCGGGTTGAACGTTGGTGATCAGCCGCATCAGCCCGTTAAGAATGAGAGGTGAAGCGACAGTTTGCGCTGCTGTGACACTGCGTTCTTCATTGCTCAAGTGAAAGAACCGCCCATACATCTTGGGGTTGTAGCGTATAGTTGGTCCGTAGAGCTTGACCGCTTCACGCAAAGGAAAACGGCTATACTCCTCAAAGACATCGACTATCTCGATGCGATAGGTAGGAGGCGCCAACGACAGTTCAGTCCTGGGCTGCTCAGCAGCGTGTGTGCTGGATTCAGTAAACTGTTGCTGACGTGCATGCCACTCTTCCTGTTCCTTTTGGGAGATCAGGATGATGGCGTTGCGAATTGCGTTTGCTGCACTACGATGACCGGCCCCGGTGTCAGCAATGAGGAAAAGTATCGTTCGTTGGGATGTTTTCTCCAAGCCACTCACCTCATGCGCAAAATAATAGTATTAAAGTTTTAATAGTGGGCCAGGGCAGGGGCTATACACGCATCGGCCTTCGATGCCCGCGTATAGCCCCTGCCCTGGTTTACCAATTATTCTTCCTGCAAATTGAAGCGTTTGCGGAAACGCTCTACTCGACCAGCGGTATCAAGAATACGCTGCTGTCCACTGAAGAATGGATGGCATTTTGAGCAGACATCTATCTTCAGGACAGGTTTGATGCTCAATGTCTGGAAACTGTTGCCACATGCACAAATGACCGTGGCATCGATATAATTTGGATGGATTCCTTTTTTCATTACGACAACTCCCGCGAGAATTATTTCTAGTTGGTTATTAGCTACGAGCATGATTGTCTCTTCGTGGCACCCCGACGTCAAGATACCCCTCTACCTTACAATCTGCAATGTATTTGCCTTATTCTACCATAGATAACACCGCAGCGTATACATTTATGCCCAAATTTCTAAAACTGGCTAGATACAAACTACCACTTGCTTGCTCAAAAAGTTACACCTAACTGTAACCACGCGTTTAATATACATGTACGTAACGGACACAGCAATCGCGATAGTGTGAAGCCTATGAGGAGATTGAGATGACGCAGATTAGGCAGAAAGAACAAGACGTTGAAGATGAACGTAAAGAGACCTCCAAAAATAAAGAGAATATAACTCCGCGTTCTCGACTAAGGGCTGCCGGTACAGCAACAATTCATATCACCTCTACCCATTACTGGATAGTTTGTATTCTCATCGGTGCTATCGCTTTAGCATGTAATCTTTACCAACTCGGCGAACAAAGCCTGTGGTTCGATGAAATACTTTCGGTTGAACGCGCGCGTCAATCCTTACCAGTTCTGTTGCAAATCATCTTTGCCACCCAGCCAAATATGGCCCTTTATTATATATTCCTCCATTTCTGGTTAAGCGTTACTGCCCTTCCAGGTTTGAACCCCACAGAGTTTGTTGTGCGCTTCCCCTCCGCGGTTTTTGCCGCTTTGAGTTCAATAGTAATCTTCCTACTGGGTAGGCGTTTTCTGGGTTTCATCGCTGGCGTTGTTGCAGCAGGCCTCTACATGCTCAATAACTTGCAACTTATCTATGCACAGGAAACACGATCGTATGCGTTGCAATTATTCCTTATTTGTATCGCCTGGTATGCCCTTTTTGCAGCACTTACGGTGTCGTCTCATCGGAAACGCTGGTGGCTCTGTTATGGGCTTGTCACTGTACTAGCAATCTACTCTCAGCTGTTCAGTTCGCTGATACTCGCCGCGCAAATCGCTGCTTATGTCGCTCTGATATTTCTACCTGGGGAGTGGCGTATAAATGCACGCCATCAACTACGAGCCTTCATAGCAGTGCTCGCAGGTGTCTTCGTTCTGATACTCCCCCTATTGTACGCAAGTCGTCACGGAGGGAAAACTGGATGGCTCCCCATACCGCATCCTATAGATATCTACCGTCTCTTTTTGACTATAAGCTCAAATAGCAAAATATATCTCTTCCTGCTCCTCTCATTCTGTCTACTGGGCCTGTTCGTTGTCATAATCTCCTATCAATTATGGGGGAAGCGATTGCTTACAAAAGTCGCTCTTATTGATACTGTAGATGATAACCGCCTGTCTCGTTTCCAACAGTTGTTGCCAGTAGGGATTGCACTGCTCTGCTGGATAGTCATACCGCTTGTACTGAGTTACATCATTTCCCAGGGACCGACGCGCTTATTTTCAAGCAGATATCTTGTCACCATCGTTCCAGCGTTCATGCTTCTTGTAGGACTGGGCCTGGTAGTCATACGTTGGCGTGTCTTACAGGTAGTGTTGGCTATCGGATTACTTTTGTTCACCGTACACTATATTCCTATCAATTATGAGAGTCCTCAGGAGGAAGACTGGAACACGGCTACGTTCTGGCTGGAGCATCACTACCAGGCAAACGATGGCCTGGTCTGCTATGACAATAACAATGGCTGCCAGGTTAGTATAGAGTATTATCTCACTACCTATCCCAGTGCCGCGCACTTTACAGCAGATTCCCCCGGCTCATTCCCCTGGGTGAACTATGACCTTACAAATCACCTTGGCAATGCTGAAGCCGCAGTTGACCCCAATGCTCTATCATCTTTTGCTGCAAAGCATCCCCATATCTTTTTCATCGTTGGCCGTTTGCCCAGTGACTTATCTGTAGCACGAGCACAACATGCTCAAAACTGGCTAGATACACACTATCATTTGCTTGCTAAAATCGTTACGCCTACTGTAACCGTACGTTTATATGCAACCGGGTAACTCCTCGACAGTGGCTTTTCATTATGCCAGAATAGCTATAGAAAAGAGAGGCTTTTCTCAACCCTTAGCAAGGGATGCGCTACCCAATTGCATCTTCTGTTGCACATTTTCTTTACCCTGTGCTATAATCCGACTGGTACGAGATGAGAGATAACAGATGGGATTTCGCGCATGAAAAAGAACGAGCCGCCCTCTGTTTGGGGATCGCTGGCCATGGTGGGCCAGTTGGGCCTGGTCATAGCCATTCCCCTTGTTCTAGGTTACCTTGGAGGGACCTATCTTGATGGCCTTACCAATACAAAAGTATATTTATATCTCGGGCTACTGCTTGGCCTAGTCGTAGGGGTATTTGGAGCGTACCGTTTATTATCACCTTACTTGAAGAAATAGAATAGACGGGGGCCTCTCACATCGAACAAGATCTAGCAGAGCTCGGCGAATAGGAGGATGCCGAGTGGGGCTCTGGAAACTGATTGAAATAAGGATTCAGCCGAATATAATTTTTTATATTGGGCCGCTTCCGGTAACGAACACACTATTTTGCACCTGGATAACAATCCTCGTCTTAGTAGTATTCTTCTTCTTTGCAACTCGCCGGCGTGCCCTTATCCCTTCTGGTATACAGAACGTCGCCGAGTATCTCATAGAGTTTCTGTTAGGATTGGTAGATGGAGTTTCCGGTAAAGAAAAAGGGAAAACATTTTTCCCCCTGGTAGGGACGCTTTTTCTCTTCATCATTACCTGCAATTTACTGGACGTCATCCCCGGCGTGGATACTATTGGCACAATTAATACCGCTGCCCATACAACCAGTCAACCCGTTTTAGGATTCTTGCTCTTTG
This sequence comes from Chloroflexota bacterium, assembly GCA_005881495.1. The sequence continues at coordinate 31,720 of VBHI01000325.1, read as the reverse complement.
GTGATCTTTCTAATATGCTGATACCCTGGATTCGCCCGGCCACCAGTGATCTGAACCTGGATTTCGCCATGTCTATCACCGTGGTAGTAACCTGCCAGATTCTTGGTTTAATTACCCTGGGACCCGCGGCACACGTGGGCAAATACATCAACTTGAGAACATTTTTCAAGTCATTGCGCAAGCTCGATTTCGGAGGAGTATTCCAGGGTTTTATCGAGTTCTTCGTGGGTATTATCGATATCATCAGTGAATTGTCTCGTGTCCTTTCCCTGGCCTTTCGTCTCTTTGGTAATATCTTCGCCGGCGCTGCAGTATTAGCAGTGTTTGCGTTCATCTTGCCGTTTTTAGCCAATATTGTCTTCATCCCGCTCGAGCTGTTTGTCGCTTTCGTGCAGGCCCTGGTCTTCTCTCTCCTAACGCTTGTCTACCTGCAAATGGCCACTACGGCTGAGCATACTGATGAGAGTGAACAAGAAGCGCTGAAAGAATTTGAGCGAAATGAGCCGCAGAATGTGGCGGCAACCCGGTAATCAAGGGAGAGAGGGATATGCCCTTCTCCTGCAAATCAACAGTAATTGCTATTCGCAGCTATTTCTTACTGCGATTGCATAAATTCAAATGAACAACGATAGGCTTGTCCTTAACGATAGGCTTGTCCTTAAGGAGGATTGTCATCATGCTTTTCAGTTCCCTTGTATTGGCAGCGACTGCCACGGCATATGATTCCCTAGCTGTAGCGCTAGCAATTGGTCTGGGAGCCATTGGCCCAGGAATCGGTATCGGTATCGCCGCGGGTTCGGCATTCAACGCCATCGGGCGTAACCCTGAAGCGGAGCCGCTGATCCGTATCAACATGTTTATTGGTCTGGCTTTTGCCGAAGCTATCGCTATTTATGCTCTGGTTATCGCCTTCTTGCTCAACGCCAGGTAGTACCTTAACAGCCAAAAAGGGAGTCATAGCCTGGCAGCCATAAGGGCTGCCGCTACATATTTTTCTCGTGAATTTATACATATTTTTCTCGTGAATTTAAATGTAGTGTTTTCCTGCATTCCCAACAGAATACCCCTTGTGGGTACCGGGCTACTCCCTCTGATGAAAGGAGGCGTACAAAGTGGTGCAGACAATTATTCTTGCCGACCTGTTAGGTGGCTTTGGTGTCAACGCTGTTGCCTTTCTCTCACAGCTCGTCAGTTTCGGCATTGTCTTCTTGATACTATGGAGATGGGCATTACCCGCGATTCTTAAAACGCTCGACCAGCGACAGGCTATTATTCGAGAGGGTGTTGAGAATGCGGAGCAGGCCAGGCGTGATCTTGCTGATGCGACAGCACGCGCAGAACAGGTTCTGCTCGAGGCGCGCAGGCAGGCACAGGACACGATCGCACAGGCGTCGAAGGCTGCCGAGGCGGAAGCAAACCGTATTCGAGAAGAAGCGCACGCCCATGCTGAGCAGATTAACAAGCAGCAGGTGGCACGCATTCAACAGGAGGCTGCGCACGCACGTGCTGAACTCAATCGCCTGGTTGTGAACCTCTCAATCAATGCGGCAAGTAAGGTCATTAGTAAATCGGTCGATAGCAGTGACAACCGCCGCCTGGTGGAAGAGTTCGTTAGCACTAGCCAAACAAAGGAACAGTAATGCTTAAAGGAGCGATAGCGCGTCGCTACGCTGGTGCCATCTTCGAGATCGCGCGCAAGGAGAAAACGCTTGACCGTACCCTCGAAGATGTAAAAGAGATAACCCGGCTTTTTGCGATCCGCAAACTGGCATATCTCCTACGCGAGCCTAAAATTCCCGCGCAGCGCAAAGAGACAGCCATACGCCAGGCTCTGGCGGATAAGGTGTTGCCTACATCGCTCAACCTCGCTCTGCTCGTTGTCCAACGTGAACTGGTCGACCTGATGCCAAACATTGGCAGCGAACTCGAACAACTTGTGCTGAATTATAAGAACCAGGCAGTAGCGGAAGTTACAACGGCAACGAAACTTGACGGTAAACAGATGAACCTTATCAAGCAAGCACTGGAACGCAGAACAGGTAAGACGATTCTCGTAAAAACGAAGGTTCAGCCCGAAATTCTGGGCGGAGTAATTGCCCGCGTTGGCGACCGGATAATAGACGGTAGTATCCGCTATCGCTTGAGCGCGTTGCGGCAGCAGTTGTTGACAAGTACAGCGAGCAGCAACATCGATTTCCTGTCGGAAATAGGAAGTGATCAGAGCTCAAAGGCTGCTGATACCCTTGTAACGCCGGGTAATACGCAAGAAGGTACGACTGAGCCGAGTAGTATACAAATACAATAGTAGTTAGAGCAATGAGGTTTGAAAGCGAGCAAGAGTGGAGGAATAATAAAAATGGCATCTTGGGCTGATGAAATCAGTGCCATCATTGAGAAAAACATCACCGGTTTCGGTGGAGGCGAGGTAGAGACAGCAAGCGTCGGCACTGTGATCGCGGTGCAGGACGGTATCGCTCGCGTCTACGGACTGCAAGATGTGAAGTATCTCGAGTTGGTAGAATTTCCTCGCACAGGCATTATGGGCCTGGCCTTCAACCTTGAAGAAGAGACGGTCAGTTGCCCAATCCTGGGTGAGTATACACATATCAGAGAAGACGACGAAGTGCGCACCACCGGCCGAGTTATCTCGGTCCCCGTTGGCGATGCACTGATCGGTCGCGTGGTCGACCCCCTGGGCGAACCAATCGACGACCGCGGGCCTATTGTTACCGGTAAGACGCGCCCGGTCGAGCGCGTTGCCCCCGGTGTCATCACCCGGCAAAGCGTGGACACCCCTGTACAGACAGGTATCAAGGCCATTGACAGTATGATCCCCATCGGGCGTGGTCAGCGCGAGCTTATCATTGGCGACCGCCAGACGGGTAAGTCGGCCATCGCGATTGATACGATCATCAATCAGAAGGGTAAAAACCTGATCTGTATCTACGTCGCGATCGGTCTGAAAAACTCGACAGTTGCGCGAACACGCGACGTTTTAGAGCAGCATGGAGCGATGGATCACACCATTATCGTTTCTGCCAGCGCATCTGATCCGGCTCCTTTGAAGTACCTGGCCCCCTACGCGGGTTGTGCCATGGGCGAGGAGTTCATGGAATCGGGACGTGACGCGCTGATCATCTACGATGACCTGACCAAGCACGCCGAGGCGTATCGTAACATCTCGCTGATTATTCGCCGTCCTCCTGGACGCGAGGCCTACCCTGGTGACGTGTTCTACTTGCACTCCCGCCTGTTGGAGCGCGCGGCGCGTCTCAATGACGATTACGGCGGTGGTTCACTGACGGCCCTGCCAATCATCGAGACAAAGGCCAACGACATTTCGGCGTATATTCCTACAAACGTGATCTCGATTACTGATGGACAGATATTCCTTGAGACGGACCTGTTCAACGCGGGCTTGCGCCCGGCCATTAACGTCGGCCTCTCGGTCTCTCGCGTAGGAAGTAGCGCTCAAACTCGTGCGATGAAACAGGTGGCTGGATCGATGCGTCTTGACCTGGCACAGTTCCGCGAGCTAGCTGCATTCGCGCAGTTTTCCTCAGACCTTGACAAGGCGACCAAGGCACGTATCGACCGCGGCCAACGCTTGACCGAAATCCTCAAGCAGCCACAGTACCAGCCAGTGCCTGTCGAAAAACAGGTAATGATCATCTATGCCGCTACCAACGGATTCCTGGACAGTACGCCGGTCGACAAGGTCACCGAATGGGAGGTCGCGTTCTATCGTTACATGGATGCGAACCACCCCGAGGTTGGGCAGGCGATCATTGACCAGTCCGTGACGGGCAAAGAAAAGATGTCCGCTGACTTGTTGAAACAACTGAAAGCTACTATTGAAGAGTTCATTAAGACAGCCGCGCCACACTAGGAGACACTGCTATGGCATCAACTAGAGAGGTCCGGCGGCGCATACGCTCGGTCAAAAATACGGCGCAGATTACCAAAGCCATGCAAATGGTGGCCAGCAGCAAGATGCGGCGAGCGCAGGAGCGTGTTCACCAGGCACGCCCCTACTCCGAGCAGATCCGCGCCCTCGTTTCGCGTCTCGCTAACGCGTCAGGTGATGATCTGGGTGACGACGTTGCCCTGCTGAAAGAGCGGCCAGTGCACAACATCGGCATTATCTTGATTACACCGGATCGTGGCCTGTGTGGCGCGCTTCCCAGCAACATCAACCGCAAGGCGGTATCTACGGCGCAGGAGCAACTCAATAGACTGACACAACAGGGCGAACACCCCGGCCTCGATTACGTGGCGGTGGGCCGTAAAGGGCGGGACTTCATTGTACGTTCGCAACAGCATCTTATTGCTGAATTCGTGAATTATGGTGATAGGCCCACGCTCGAGGATGCCAGGGCTATTGCCCAGGTGGCAGTAGACTCCTTCCTGAAAGGGGAAGTTGACGTTGTGTACATGGTTTATGCCAGGTTTGTCAACACAGTGACGCAACATCCTACTGCGGCCCAGTTGTTGCCGGTACAGCCACCTACCGAGGAAAATAACGAACGTAAGGCTATCGAATACATTTATGAGCCAAACGCGCGGAGCATCTTCGAGGCCTTACTACCACGCTACGTGGATGTGCTGGTCTATCAAACGCTTCTTGAGACGATAGCGAGTTTCTACTCTGCTCAAATGGTAGCGATGAAGAACGCCACCGATAGCGCAAATGAACTCATTCAGGACCTCACGCTTGCCTACAACAAGGCACGCCAGGCAAGCATCACTACGCAGATACTTGAAGTGGTAGCCGGTGCAGAGGCACTGTAGGGGTCCTCATATGGCGCCCGCTGTGCACGAGGTAACCAACCGAGCCAATACAGGAGAAATATATGGCAACAAAGATAGGCACGAAGGGCAAAGTCGTGCAGGTGCTGGGGGCCGTCGTAGACGTTGAATTTCCCCCAGACAGATTACCAGAAATTTATAATGAAGTCCGCACCCAACCCTCCGGTACTGATAAGGACCTCATTCTTGAGGTCGAACAGCACCTGGGCAATAACTGGGTACGCTGTGTGGCCATGGGTGCCACTGATGGACTCCAACGCGGTGTAGACGCTATAGACATGGGGCACGCCATTTCAGTACCCGTCGGCCCCAAGACGCTGGGACGCATCTTTAACGTCCTTGGTCAAGCGATTGACAATAAGCCTGAAGTCGAAGATTCTCCGCGCTATCCCATCCACCGGCTCGCGCCGACCCTGGAAGAACAGGCCTCGGGTATCGAGGTTTTCGAGACCGGCATCAAGGTTATCGACCTCGTTTGCCCCTTCATGAAAGGGGGGAAAATCGGTGCATTTGGCGGTGCCGGTGTAGGCAAGACCGTCATCATCCAGGAATTGATCAACAACATCGCCAAGGGTCATGGTGGTTATAGCGTTTTTGCCGGCGTGGGGGAGCGCACCCGCGAAGGGAACGACCTCTACCATGAAATGATCAACGCAGGCGTTATCGACCGCCTGGCTATGGTCTTCGGGCAGATGAACGAGCCTCCCGGTTCGCGCCTGCGCGTTGCCCTTAGCGGCCTGGCAATTGCTGAGTACTTCCGCGATGAAGAGGGCAAGGACGTGCTGCTCTTTATCGACAACATCTTCCGCTTCACACAGGCCGGCGCAGAGGTATCGGCGCTGCTGGGTCGCATGCCTTCAGCCGTGGGCTATCAGCCTAACCTGGCGGAAGAGATGGGCGAACTGCAGGAACGCATCACGTCGACCAAGAAAGGCTCGGTCACGTCGATGCAGGCCGTCTATGTCCCTGCTGACGATTATACGGACCCCGCTCCGGCCACCACGTTTGCACACCTCGACTCAACGATCGTGTTGGAGCGAGCCATCTTTGAGCAGGGTATTTATCCCGCCATCGACCCGCTGGCCTCCACCAGCCGCCTGCTTGACCCGGTCGTAGTTGGCGAGGAACACTACAACGTGGCCCGGGGCGTACAGAAGGTCTTGCAGCGTTACAAAGACCTGCAAGATATCATTGCTATTCTGGGTGTTGATGAACTATCGGATGAAGACAAGCTGACCGTCGCACGAGCTCGTAAGCTACAACGCTTTTTCTCACAACCCTTCACAGTGGCACAGGTATTTACCGGTCTCGAAGGTAGATATGTTCCAGTGAAAGATACCGTACGCGGTTTCAAGGAAATCCTGGAGGGCAAATACGACCATATCCGCGAAGATTTTTTCTACATGAAGGGCGGCATCGAAGAAGTTATCGAGAGCTACGAAGCTGAGCAGGAGAAGGGCTAAACGATGGCGACACGCAGTACCTTGCACGTCGAGGTAGTGACAGCCGAACGCGAACTGTACAGCGGCGAGGCCGACATGGTCAGCGCGCCAGGTTCAGAGGGCAGGCTTGGAATACTACCAAGACATGCTGCCCTGCTGACGACGCTCATGCCGGGTGAACTGGCCATCAAACTTGATGGCGCTGAAGAGCCGATCTTCGTCTCAGGCGGTTTCCTTGAGGTATCCGGCAATATAGTTACTGTCCTGGCGGATACCGCGGAATATGCTGAGGAGATCGACGAGGCCCGTGCTGAGGCAGCGCGACGCCGAGCCCAAGAACGCCTGGAACAGGCCGAATCGGATGTTGATCGTGCCGAGTTACTCGGTGCGCTGGAACGTGCGATGAGTCGTATCAGGGTTGCAGAACTAGCTCGCAGGCGTGGTGGACGCCGTATCGAGATGCCACGTTCGGAGCAATAAACGCGAAAACTCTCGACAGCAAATACATGGGGGGTGAATGCAAGTTATACATTCACCCCCCATGTATTTGCTACACTAGAAATCTCCGCTGCCTCCACCGAAATCCCTGCCCACCCTGTCCACCCTGGCCCTGGTTCAAGTCTTGTTGGCGAGCTTCATCCTCACCATGCTCTTTGCCTAATTCGTAGCCAATCAGCCCACCGGCTGCTGCTCCTAAACCGCCCGCAGCCAAGGGATTAATACCCGGCCCCTGGTTATAATAGCCAGGTCCACCATAGTTGGGCGGATAGCCCTGGTTATATGGCTGCTGAAAGGGAACGCCTCCACCTCTCTGCTGCCTACCAAAGCCAAACATCCGTCGTCCCACAGTAAAGAGCACTCCCACAATAACGAGGATGATTACCCCAACGCAGCACAGCGGAAAAAGCAAGGAAGAGAAAAAGCCACCGCCGGAGGACGTAGGGACGGTCACGCCACTATTATTGCCGTTGCTCACAGGAGCGGCCCCCAGGTCATTGCGCAAACGTTGAATAGCAGCAACGGTCGCGCCCGTGTAGTCACCACTGCCGAAGTTACCTTTAAAAGACTGCACGGCATCCTGGTACTGGCTGTTTGAGAGCGGAACGTTCGATCCTCCCACGATCGCCAGGTGATGATGGGTTGTATCAATAGCCATCACAATCATATTCTTGTTAGTAATATGACCGCGCGTCTGCTGATCAAATTCCTGGTTTGTTCCATTAAAAGTGCTTGTCGTATAGATGCTGATCGGATTCGGCAGAGTAGCCGCCTCACTTTTTACCTGGCTCTGGTCACCGAAAACGTGCGCTGCATCGCTGATGTAAACCGTATTAGCCAATGCCAGCACCGTTGTCGCACCGAGCAGGCACAGGGCAATTACCATCGCCAGTATACTCTTTTTCAGGATCCGCGCAACAGATTGTGATTCTATGTGAGTCATTCCATCTTTCCTTCTTTTCAAGTTGTATCCATACCATACACCAAGCGTCTGATATAGTACGCCAGTTGCGAACCGCGGCGGCTTTGAAACTGGCTCACAAGACGCGCTGCAATACGCATAGAGATCCATAGGTTCGCTACTCGTTATTCATTACATTAACCTATACGGTTATACGTCATCATAGTAGTATAATCCAAACAATATTGCAAGAAGGGCAAAGCGGATGCAGGGCTATGTAAAAGTCGAAGCAAGTGAGATTAAGAGACAGGTAATATCACAGTATAATCACACTTGTTCTCTCGACTTTTACATGGCCTAGACAAGAAGGGCAAAGCGGACGTAACTGTCCTTGACACGTGATACAATGGAAAAACGTGACACTTTTCATCGTAGTGATCAAAGAATTATGGAGCGTTTGTTAATGAGCACAACACCTGCTGGGCGACCGCGCCCTTTTGTTTTAGTCATTCTAGATGGTTGGGGCATCAATCCACGCAAGGAAGGCAATGCCATAGCCCTGGCCCGCACTCCCAATATCGACAGGTTGGCGCGCGAATGGCCGCACACCGCGGTGAGAACTTCTGGCGAAGCTGTTGGCCTACCAGAAGGGCAGATGGGCAACTCGGAAGTGGGGCACCAGAATATCGGCGCGGGGAAGCGCGTCCTGCAAGACTATACCCGCGTCAGCGAATCGATTCGCGATGGCTCGTTCTATCAAAACCCGGCCTTCCTGAAAGCCATCGAGCATGTCAAGAAACATTCGTCGCAGCTGCATATTTTCGGCCTGCTGGGAGATGGCGGCGTTCACGCTCACGAAACGCATCTGGAAGCTCTCCTGCGCCTGGCACACATGCACGATATCGAGCGCGTCTACATTCACGCTTTCACTG
>VBHI01000325.1:0-23095 GCA_005881495.1 Chloroflexota bacterium | reverse complement strand
ATTACGCCATGGATCGTGATAATCGCTGGGATCGCACGGGCATGACCTATTTTGCAATGACCCGAGCCGAGGGACTGCGCGCCAACTCGGCGGTAGAGGCCATCCAGCAATCATATGACAGCAATGTGACCGATGAATTTATTCTTCCCACGGTCATCATGGAAGAGAACCATCCTGTCGCCACGGTAAAGGCTGGTGATGCGTTAATTCACTACAATTTCCGGCCAGACCGCGCCCGGCAACTTACCAAAGCCTTTGTGATGAAAGCGTTGCCACCTCAGGCAGCAGGGAAATTCGGTCGTGGGCCGCGCCTCGAGGAATTAGTGTACGTGATGATGACAGAATACGAGGTAGGGCTTGAGGCGGAAGTGGCTTACCGGGCCGACGAAGTGGATATGCCGCTGGCGCGGGTAATCTCCGACGCGGGGCTGCGCCAGTTCCACACCGCCGAGACCGAGAAATACGCCCACGTGACCTATTTTATCAATGGCCGGCGCGAGACGCCCTTCCCCGGGGAGGAGCGTCTACTGGTGCCCTCGCCTAAAGTGCCGACCTATGATCTGCAGCCGGAGATGAGTGCAGCGGGCGTTACGGACACAGCGGTGGAGCATATCCGCAGCGGGGATTACGATCTTGTGATAATGAACTACGCCAACGCCGACATGGTGGGGCACACGGGAGTAATCGAGGCGGCCATCAAAGGGGTAGAGGCGGTTGACACGGGCGTTGGACGCGTTGTGGAAGCGACGCTCTCAGCCGGTGGAGGCCTGCTGATTACGGCTGATCATGGCAACGCCGAGCAATTGATTGAGTATGATACAGGCAAACCATTCACAGCGCACACGACCTATCCGGTGCCACTTTATTTCGTTGTGCCTCAATTAGCTCAAGTAAAGTTGAGGTCGGATGGCATTCTGGCCGACGTGGCTCCTACAGTTCTGCAAGTGATGGGGATAAAGCAGCCAAAGGATATGACAGGACGCTCTTTGATTGTGGGGTGATGCATGTGGGTGGAGGATCTAGTCGATGTCTGCCTTTTGTGACTTGCCTGTGACTTTAAGGGCAAAAAATAGCTGAAAAACAATTGACTTTCAAATCTATCGTATGGCATACTAACCACTATACGGAATATTCCAACTATTCCGTAACAATTAAGCGGAGTTGTTCGTATGCCGACACTCAAAGAGCTTCGATTGCGGGCGCGGCTATCAGCAGAGGAATGAGGAATTAGGAAGGCTTGCGAATGTGACGGGAAAACGGTAAACCGAGCAGAGCAAGGACTGCCAGTTCAATTTCCTGGGCCAGAGGTCGTGTACTGCCTGCTGACCTATAGCAAGCGCAAAGCGACTTCCTGGAACAAAGACCACTTCCTCCTCAGTACTGCTGACTTTTTCGCACCGCGATGTTATTTGTGAGAGTGGAACCAGGAGATCTTCTCGCGCGCCAGGCCGGAAGGACTTTGTCGCACGCGGGCAGCTTAACCTGGTACTCGGCAAAGCGCTAAGAGGATTCAGCACTCTGCCCGCAGGTTTGCAGAGAAGCGAGCGGTATACAGGTATACAATAGTAGTGGAAAATTATCGTAAACGAAGGAGTTGATCAAGCGATGGCGAAAAAAGAAGAGGAAATACAAGTCTCCGAAGCACAGATCGCTGTTCACTGGCGGGAGGAGGAGTATTACCAACCTCCTCCAAAGTTTATTGGGCAGGCAAATGCGAGCGATCCGAGTATTTATGAACGGTTCGGTGAGGAGCACTTTCCTGAGTGCTACAAGGAATACGCGGATATGCTCACCTGGGACCACTATTGGCACACGACGCTGGACACGAGCAACCCGCCGTTTTGGAAGTGGTTCGTCGGAGGTCGGCTCAACGCTTCTTACAACTGCGTTGATCGCCACCTGGCGACAAATCGCAACAAGGCTGCTTTAATCTGGGTGCCCGAGCCGGAATCAGAAGACATCAAGACGATCACGTATCAGGAACTCTACGTCATGGTAAACGAGTTCGCCGCACTTCTACGAGATTTCGGCGGGGTCAAGACTGGCGACTGCGTAACCTTCCACCTCCCAATGGTCCCTGAGTTGCCAGTTTCCATGCTTGCCTGTGCGCGCCTGGGCGTCATCCATTCCGAGGTTTACGGTGGATTCAGCGGGACGGCGTGCGGAGACCGGATGACCGACTCGGGGAGTCGCATCCTGGTAACAATGGACGGCTACTACCGCAATGGAGAGTTGATCGACCACAAGGCCAAAGCCGACGAGGCGGTGAAAGTGGCCCATGAACGCGGTGCCGAAATTGATAAAGTACTGGTCTGGCGACGGTATCCAGGTCAGTACTCATCAAAGACCCCGATGGTCGCTGGCCGGGATTTCTTCGTCGACGAAGTGATGAAAGACTACCGCAGGAAAGTAGTCGAGCCGGTTTCCATGCCAGCCGAAGCCCCACTGTTTCTCATGTACACCAGTGGCACGACAGCTCAACCCAAGGGGTGCCAGCACAGCACAGGCGGATATCTTGCTTACGTCGCTGGCACGTCAAAGTACTTCCAGGATATCCACCCCGAGGACACGTACTGGTGCTTCGCCGACATTGGGTGGATCACCGGGCACTCCTACATCGTCTACGGTCCATTGGCACTTGGGGCGACCAGTGTTATGTATGAAGGGGTGCCGACGTATCCCGATGCCGGCCGTCCCTGGCGGATCGCCGAGCGACTCGGAGTGACAATCTTCCACACCGCTCCTACGACGATTCGCATGCTACGTAAGCTCGGTCCCGACGAGCCGCAGAAATACAACTACCATTTCAAGCACATGACAACCGTGGGAGAGCCGATTGAGCCGGAGGTCTGGCGCTGGTATTACAACGTCGTCGGAAAGGGTAAAGCGGTCATCGTTGACACCTGGTGGCAGACCGAGAACGGTGGCTTCCTGTGCAGCACCCTACCTGCCCTGAAAGCGATGAAGCCTGGCAGTGCAGGCCCGGGAGTCCTTGGGATCTACCCCGTGATCTACGATGAAAAAGGCGATGTGGTCGAGGCCGGAAGCGGACGGGCCGGCAATATTTGCATCCGCAACCCATGGCCAGGCATCTTTCAGACGGTCTGGGGCCAGCCGGAGCGATTTGTGCAGATCTACTATGAGAAGTACTGCCGGAACAAGGAGAGTAAAGACTGGCGTGACTGGCCGTACTTCGCTGGTGACGGTGCTGTTCTGGCAGCCGACGGCTATTTCCGGATCCTTGGCCGGGTCGACGATGTGATCAATGTGGCCGGGCACCGACTAGGAACGAAAGAGATTGAGTCGGCGTGCCTCACCGTCGAAGAGGTTGCCGAGGCAGCCGCGGTGCCGTTGATGGACGAGCTTCGCGGCCGGGTAGTTGAGGTGTACGTTGCACTGAAGCCGGGGTTCAACCCGAGTAAGGGCATTGAGGACAAGGTGGCCATGGCGATTGAGACTCAGATCGGGAAGATCGCGAGACCGAAGAATATCTGGATCGTCGCGGATATGCCCAAGACCCGCTCTGGCAAGATCATGCGTAGGGTCCTTGCTGCTAGCACCAACTTCGCCGATGTTGGAGACGTTACCACGCTTGCGAACCCGGAGATCGTAGAGAGCATACGCCATCACGTCCAGAGCGAGAAGCTTACACGTGGCGAGATTCCACGCGAACTATCGGAACAAGAGATGGCGGAAATCAGGGCATTTGGTTCTGAGTAACCACTCTAGTCGCCAATAGTTGCAGCAAGCAGTGTCAGTAAGGAAGTGGCACTGTCGGCCACTGAGGAGCAACAGAACGGGTCGCACCGTTCTGTTGCTCCTCAGTGGCCTTCTCAGGGTAAGCGGACAAGCGAGGTTCATTGCCGGTGCGTGGTCCCAGGATAGGAGCCTCTGCCCACGAGTCGGAACAAGAGGCAGGAGGGAAAAACTTGCATAACATGCAAAAAGATTGTAATGCTTATTAGCGCGTAATTACGTAATCACCACAACAAAACAAATCCAATATGATAGAAGCTACAAAAGAACTCAAAAAGTTATCCACATATTATTCAGCCATATGTGGATAAGCGTGGCAGAATGTGGAAAAGAGTCAACTAACTCGCTCAATTAACGACAGGGGAACAGTGAGCAACGAGCCATTTTCGAGGCGAAGACGAGCCGAACGCGCAAGTATACCCGATGAAAATACTTGCTGGTGCGAATAAAGGTAATCTATCGTACCTATGGCCCCTTCGTGATCACCGCTAGATACACGTACCTGCGCACCGATTGAGAGAGTTGTGTCAGGTTGCACCGGGTGCCAATTCTTCTGAAGTTCTGCCGCTGGTAACGAGATTACCAGCTCAGGAAAGATACCTTGACGGATGGAGGTCGCGCCAGAGAGCAGAGCCATCGACCCTTGATAATGGCTTAACAGGTGTATAGTACGCGTAGGCATGGCCATAGTACCAGGCCCTTCGGTTAGCAGTATCGTCACCTGCGGTAGACGAGCCTGAGCCGACTCTACATCAATACTGTCGATCAACTCTATCAGGTTGACATGTAAAAAACTCTCCAGGTCACGAGAAGAAATGCTGCTGGCGATGACACCGGCGACGCCAGCGACGGTCGCCCGGCGCAGCATATTGGAGTTCAACGGTCCGGGAATAGCGAGCAACGCACCTGCAGGACTGTTTTCTTCTCCTCCCCACGAAGGCTGCCACATCATGAGTTTCCCCGCAACCTGGTTTCCAGCCCCAATTACTCCCTGCAATAATGCCGCGTGACTCTCAATGATCACCCCGCCACGTCGAGTGATGTCAACCACACGCCCATGTAAACCTGCAAGCAGAACTTCCTCCTGGCGGCTGTCAGGACGGGAAGGAACACCTTTCACAGCAGGAAGGGAGAGATGTGGTACTTGCGGTACTATCGTTCCCGCCTGGTTGGGTTCCATACGTTCCAGGCGAATTACGGGCTGGTCCGAACGCACTTCTTGACCAGGGTATGCGAGTGGCACAGCCCTTGTCTTATGCCCACCGGGCCAGCGCTCTCTTCTCACCAGAATCTGTGGTATCACAGACCAACCAAGCAGATAGGTCATCGCAGATACCTCTCTCCTGCCGCGATTGGATCAGGCCCCTATCGCTTGCATCCACTGCAGCAGGAGGTTTTGGCGTACCCTTTCATCATCAGGAAGAACCAGTGGTCTGCCGCGAGCATCGATGACGAGGCCAACCAATCCACCATCAATCTCTTCAGCGGCCCTCGCGCGTTCTCCTGGTCCCAACCCAACATCCACGGTTGGAGCGGGGAAGAGTGAAAGCAGTGCCTGCTCATTGGTCCGCAGCGGAACGACTTTTATCGTTCCACCCAACACATCAACTGTCAACTGCCGTCCGCTCGTATACTCTAAACCCACACGAACGGCTAACTCCCCCTGTTGCATCGTACCATAAGGAATAACACACGTGCCGAGGCGATGCGTAACAGCATCGTTCTCGTTGACCTGTACGGCTGCTATTGGAGCCACTGTGGCAACAGCGCCCAATTGAGCGACAAGCATGGTTCTATCAAGCACGAGTGAAGTAACGCCAAGTGGCTGGAGCGCGTCGAGCAACATGAGCGCTGCCTGCCCATACTGCGGCACATGAGCAAGAATGCCTCCTGTAGCCAGGATCAAATCGGCGTCCAACCATTCAAAACTGTTGGCTTTTGTAGCCTCGACTGTCAAGATCAATGCTTCACGTGCAAACGCCTGGCTAATCTGCAAGTCACGCTGGCTTGTTGACACAACATGAGGATGGAGCATACGATTTAAGACAAACTGCCGCAGTTCATCTTCGGTAATAGCAAAAGGCAGCCAACGGGCAACACGCTGGATCCCCACCTGCTGTAAGACCGCTCCAACGCCTGGACCTACACCGACGCCACAATTCACCATAGGGATAAACTCACCCGCTTCGCCCGCCATCATCAACGTAGTATTGTCTCCTCCAATATCTACAGCCGTGACATTCATTGCATAGTGTTGGGCAAGAAAACGTACCAGGCTACTAAATGAGGTCGTAGTTGGTACCAGTGCTGAACTGGACCATGAAGATAAACGACTATATCCTGGAATGCGCTGGATGATAGCGCGCTCGTACAGGCCACCTATAGCGATACTGGTTGGCCCTAATTGAGCTGATGAAACAAGCGGCTCGACAGGAGTGACACCAGCGACACCCTGTAACATACGCTGAACAGCTTCGACATATTGAGGAGCGCCTGCATATAAGACCGCAATCTGCCGCGAGGCTACGTCGGGCGCTGCAATACTTGCGGATGAGCTTGCTCCATATTGTTCGTTGAGTACCGCAGTGGCATTTATCAACAACTGACAAGCTTCTTGTAACGGAGCGGGGCCCGAGGGTCCATTCGCCATACCAACAATCAAAGCTGCATGTGGCTGTAGCTCCCGGATGCGTTCTATCTGACGATTCCACTCTAACGCAACGCGATCAGGCGTCCAGGGACCTTTTGTCCCCTCTCTGGAAGACGGCGAGCCAGCCCCTACAGGCACAGGCACGGGAGCGGAAGTAGCAATATGTGACGGTGAGGGCAGCGAGTGGGTTTCCGCGTAGAGGCCGGAAACAGCTTGTGCGGCGAGACGCTCCATGCCCGCATCGACCGCACCCAAAACAACAAGCCGAAGAGGGCCGCCAGCACTGATGGTTGCAATAAAAACATCGATACCATCACCGTTCGGCTGCTCAGGGGAGATGATTCGCCCTTCAGAGATAAAGACGCGACCTGTAATAAACTCAAGCACATTGATCGCCTGGATAATACCCTTGGTAATATCCTCGTAAGGAGGTGTTATCGTCGTGGGCGATTCTCCACGCGCCATCAAACGATATTGTCCCTCGACAAGGCCAAATAGAGAGACTTTGGTAAATACTGTGCCACAATCAGCAACCAGTAGCGAATTGGCAGATGTTGGATTAGAGCTGCTGCCTGGCCCCCGTCCTCCTTCCGCATAATGTTGTGTACTCATCTCCATATCCCTCTTCGTTTTTCTCTAACTAGCGCGAGAAAGAAAACCAATCAAGAATGGTGCTAAGAAATCCGCGCCTGGCAGGTTTCTTATTTGCATTCGATGGGTCACTATTCGTCATTGGAGGCTGGGCTGAAACGCCCGGCGTACTTCCCATTTGATACCCACCTTGATATCCTGCCGGGGTTTGCGGTTGATTTGGCGCATAGCCCTGGTTAGGCACCATACCAGGATATGCTGTTGGAGGCATGCCGGCTACAGCTTGACCCAACTGGCCCTGTTGTCCTTGCGGACCTCGCACTGAGTCAGGTGGCACACCTGGTACAGGCATCCCCGTTCCACTGTATGCCTGTGGCTGCGGGTATTGAGCAGGTGGCTGTTGTCCAGGGAAATTAGGAGCCACTGAGGCGACACCCAACATAGAGGCAAAGGTATTCGCGGCCTCTTCACTTTCTTCAAGATATCCCATTTCACCACGAGGACGACCTGGTACGCGCATATTATCTAGTCGAGGCGGAACACCAAAAGTTGATTGCTTGGGACTCTCAGTAAGGCCCTGCTGTGGTTGATAGGATGCCATACCCTGGCTCCCCTGGCGCTGATCCTCAGCAGTGCGCAACCATTCAGGCAGAGCATTCGCGTCAATGAGAGATGCAGCAACCATGTTATTATGCATATTCGGCACTTGCCCTTGCCCGGTTGGCACCTGATAATTGGGAACTTGCCCGCTTTGAGCAGACCGTATTGCCTCGACATTGCCAAGTTTTTGTTGCTGATTTTCTTCACGCATCCAGGCAGGCAACGCGTGAGGATCCAGCAGCGACGAGGCAGCAAACCCCTGTCCGCTGGCTGGCGAGGAAGTATTTTGTCCCGCCATCCACCCTGGCAGCGCTTGTTGATCAATCAGGTCACGGGCAGCTATTGGCTGCGAGCCTGGTACGGCTGGGGGATACAGGATAGGACTGGAAGACATGGGAGACGTGGGAGACGCTGGCGCCGGAGTTTGTGATTCCATGTTCGTGATCCAGTCTGGCAATGCCCCCGGCTGTACCAGACTCGCAGCCGAAATATTTTCCTGCCCTGGATACTGCGATCTTTCTTGCTTCCCCTGCATCCATAAAGGCAGTGCTTGCTCATCAATCAATGAGTTCGCCGCCATACCCCCCATTGGTGGGAAGGCACTGTCGGTATTGGGCGCTGGCACAGAGGCTGGCCTGAGTGCCGGATACTTACCTGATGGAGTATTGTCAACATGTTCTACACGTTCAGGTCGCATCCAGCTTGGTAACGTGCCCTCATCATTGAGATCGGAACCCAAAAAACTCGACGCCCCCGCATTCCCGGCCGCGGACGTAGCGGGTCGTTCGCCAGAGCGAAGTGTTTCCAACCACGCTGGTAGTTCTGGCTGTTCAGGAGCCGCCATCCCTTGAGCACGAAATGGGACATTCCCAGCGTTCGTTGTTTTCGTTAATAGGTTTCCACAATGCTTACAATTTACCATACCCGCTGGGGTCAGTAGTTTACAGTAGTCGCAGGTAATCACTTTTGTTCCTCACTTTCGCCAGGCCCGACGGAAGCTTATCACTCTTTTCACTGCTGGATAACAGCCAAGATAGATATAATAAGACACAATGATATGATACAATACGCAAGGTAACGACGCGCCAAAAGTACTATTTGGAGGCATTACACGCGTGGCAGTTCGACAAGGAATAGAAGCTCCTCACCTGAACATCCTGCGCAATCCCTTGCATTCACAACAGACCTTCCTTAAAATAAAACTGGCTATGATAGCTTTCTGTAACAAAAATACCACAATTTCTTAGAGGTACTAGTATGTTTCAACTACAACATGTAGCAGAGCGCACTGCGCCGGCAATCTGTAATCCTCCCCCTTTTGAAACCTCATCACATAAAAATGTCGCCAATGGGCGCGCGCGAGCAAGAGATAGCAGGTTATTGCTCGGTCTTCTCTTTAGCACGGCTATTAGTTTGCTAGCCTATCGTCGTCGTTCACTCAGTCGTGGCGGCATAGCTGGTGCAATAGTTACAGGGACAACAACATTTGGCCTGGGAGGGTGGTCCTGGGGACTATTACTTATCTTTTTCTTTGTCTCTTCAAGTATTTTTTCACACGTTCGCGCACGAGATAAAGCAAAAACTGCAGCTGACAAGTTCAGCAAGGGGGCCAGGCGCGACCTTGCCCAGGTGGGTGCAAACGGAGGGGTTGCTACCTTGTTGGCCCTGACCTATGGATTCGCGCCTTCGCGCTTCTTGCGCGACGTATGTCTGGCAGGATATACAGGTGCCCTCGCTACGGCTACCGCTGACACATGGGCTACCGAGATAGGAGTGCTCAGCGCGCGGCAGCCCAGGCTCATTACCACGGGAGAACCAGTAGCACCCGGCACCTCTGGTGGCATTACATCTCTTGGGACAGGAGCAGCGATTGGAGGTGCGCTGGCCCTGGGAACGGTTTTCTGGTTACTACAGGGCTGCCGGAGGTCCCTGGCCTCCCTGCCCTTCATCGCCTTGGGAAGCGGGCTGATCGGTAGTCTTATCGATAGCTACCTGGGGGCAACCGTGCAGGCCATGTATTATTGTCCTCGCTGCCAGCATGAGACCGAGCGTCTGATTCATAGCTGTGGTACGAAAACCCTGGCGCTACGTGGCGTATCCTGGTTCAACAACGACGTAGTGAATTTTATGGCCACGCTCGGCGGAGCGATCTTCGCGATAGCAATCCGGGTAGCTACACCCAGTAACGCACAAAATCACTTACGAAGGGCAGGCGATAATCCTCCCGAATAAACGCCATGATCATCAACCAGACCCACAGAATAATCGTCACCCACCAGAGCACAGAAATGAGCAAACCGAGGCCAGCACTCGTCAACCAGCCCAAAATGGGAATAAAGGCCAGGAAGCCCCTTAACAGGGAAATCGCCAATATAAGAATTGACAGCGTTCCAAAAGTAACCATCGACTGCACAGCATGCCAACGCACATTGCGATTCTTTTCCAGGAAGAAAAGGATAATGCCTGAAAGCCAACCGAATGCGTATGCCAGAACACGCTCCAGGCGTTCATTAAGTCCAAGTGATGTCATTCTATCCATCATATCTATTCCTCGCTTTAATTGAGACGGACTGACCCTGTGAATTCTATGGTCTTAGAAAAAGGAGAGTCTAGCTCCCTGTTTTCCACAAGAAAGCCCTTTAACACATCTTTTATATTCTACAGTGTATACGCAGATATGTGAGACTTGTTGCATTTTTCAGTGAAACAAAAGAAGTGTTTTCCAGGCCAGGACAAGCCCGTAAGTACCAATTTGATACCAGTTTATTAGAATTACCCGAAAGGGATGATTTTTGTTCACTTCTGTGTTATACTAAGTGAACGTTGTATAGTGCATTGTTGCTAAGAGTAGTTAGTCTATTGCAAGCCGCGCGATACACGAAACATTTATTGGGATAAGAAACCCAGAATCGAGAAAGAAAGCATGTCATTAGCAGATCAAACGTTGTATTGTCGCGATTGCAATCAAGAGTTCGTTTTTACCGTTGGTGAGCAGGAATTTTATGCCAGCCGCGGGTTGACCAATTCTCCTAGCCGCTGTCCATCGTGCCGAGCCGCACGCAAAGGACAGGGTGGCGGGTATGGTGGTCGCAACAGTGGTGGTGGCGGTTATCGAGACCGCGAACCACGTCAGATGTATACTGTAACGTGTTCCAGTTGTGGCAACGAGGCTCAAGTGCCTTTCCAGCCACGCGGTGACAAACCAGTATACTGCAGCAATTGTTACCAGGCACAGGGCTCCGGTCGTTCGAGCGACCGCAAGTCGCGCTGGTAGCCTTTTATGAGTGAAGTCAGAGTGAATCCGGGCGATTCGTTTGAGCTGGCGCTCAAACGGTTCAACCGCAAGGTTCAACAAGACGGTATCCTCTCTGAGGCTCGTCGACGTTCTCACTATGAGAGTCCACAGGCCCGGCGGAAGCGTAAAGCCGAGGCGCAAAGTCGCAGGCGGCGACGCAGTCGCCAACCAAACTAGTAGAAGAGAGAGGAGGGGAGAAGGTTGACGTCAACCTTCTCCCCTCCTCTCTCTTTTTTAACGTTGTCAGTTCCTCATGGATTGATTATAATAGAGACAACATACACATATTACATCACAGGTATTGGGAGGCAATGATATTTATGGACATATCTCAATTTCTACCAGCGCTAAAAGTACCTATAGATGACCTCTTCATCGCCAATTTATTCGGTTTTATTCTCGCACTACCAGTCACCCTTTTCCTCGCCTTCTGGTTGAGCGAAGTGAAAAGCCGCGGTACTGTCGTGTTGGGAGCATTTGCTGGCAATTTACTTGGCTTTCTCGCCATTCTCGGCCTTGTCGGCACCCTCATCTACGACCAACCACTACCAAACGCCAGCCCAGCCCCAACATTCTTCGGTTCATTGCTAGCCTGCTCGGCACTCGGCCTCTCAACCGCCATAATCCTGGACTTGATTGTGGCGCGGAGAAATCGAGCCGACTATCGCCGACCAGCGGCAGTCGCCCACGAATAGAGAAGCACAATGTTTTATCTCCTACATGGTGACGACGAATTTAGCAGCCGAGAGCAGCTAAAAAAGCTGAGGCAGCAGGGAAATTTCGAGTATAACCAGGATACTTTTAATGGCGGTGAGGTCAATCTTGCGACCATCACCGCTGCTTCTAATACCATGCCATTTCTTGCTGATCAACGCCTTGTCGTAGTTGAAGGGTTACCCAAGAAGCGGCGTGGAGAAAGCGCTACTTCTGCCCCAGGAGATGAGAGTGGGACGGGAGATAGTAGTACAGGTACGGGCGGAAAGGCGAAGAAAGGGAAGAGGAGTGGGAAAGGAAATACAGAATCCCGGGCCAGCTTTGAAAAAGGATTTGCAGAATATGTCCCCCACATGCCAGATACAACTGTTTTGATTGTACTTGTTGATGAATTATTGGATGCCAATAATCCCTTGCTCAAAGCAGCAGGTGAACACGGCAAAGTAATCCAGAGTACCCTTCCCAGGGGAGGCGCACTCGAAAGCTGGATCAGTAAACGGGCGAAGAGCCTGGGTGTGACCATCGATGGGGATGCCGCGACCCTCCTGGCAAATTTCATCGGCAACCAGTTGCGCTTGCTGGCAAATGAACTCGATAAATTAGCCACATACGTTGGCGATGGGGGCACAATTACCGTTGATGATGTGCGCACACTTTCGGCACAGGTGCAGGAAGCACGCATATTTGACCTGACCGATGCCCTGGCACAGCGCAATCAAAAACAGGCGCTCACTATTTTGCATGATCTCCTGGCAGATGGAGAACCGCCCATCAAGCTCATCAGCACTATTAGCAGCCAGGTTCGTTCTCTCCTGCTCGTCAAAGAACTTTCACAGCAAGGGATGCGCTCACCGCAGATTGCTTCTACCCTTGGTATAGCACCTTTCGTGGCAGATAAGGCAGCACGCCAGGTAGGAAAATTCACAGCTGCACAGTTGGAGGTTGCCTACCGCCAACTACTGGCAACCGATGCGTCTCTCAAACGCAGTCGCATGACACCAGAAATGGCGCTCGATTTGCTGGTCGTGAGTTTTGGGTGCGTATAATACATTTCAGCAAATAGGGTAACAGAAGAGTAACCTGGTGAAGTGCTAAAACACCACGCTACCACAATTGCTTACCCTACCGGTAGATATACACCTTGTTTCTGCAAAAGCGGAAAACGTTTATCAAAGCCGCCTGAAATAGACAAGAGATATGACACCCACACCTTTGCAACAATTGATTGTTGAACGCATTCAACGAGAAGGCCCCTTGACCTTCGCCGAATATATGCGCATGGCGCTCTATGAACCCGAATACGGCTACTATATGACCAGGCCGACAAGAATTGGCTTTGAAGGAGCCGATTTCTACACCAGTACCGATGTCTCCTCGGTCTTTTTTGCCAACTGCGTGGGGCGGCAACTTCATCAATGGTGGGACAAATTGAAACGCCCATCACCTTTCGTCGTATTAGAGCAAGGAGCAGGACGGGGGGATCTGGCACGCGGTGTACAAGCATGGGCAAGGCAACAAACTCCCGATTTTCACACCGCGCTCGATTACCGTCTTGAAGATATAAGCGCTGGACAGGATGGGCGGGAGCCTGTAAAGAACGAAAGCAGGGAAGCCCGGTTACCTGAACCAACAAGATCTCCCCAGCGTACTTCCTCAAACAGCAATGGTGCGGCACCAGCCCCTTCTGTTGTCCTCTCCAATGAACTGGTTGATGCTTTTCCCATCCATATTGTAGAAACGCACGGATCACGACTCTACGAAATATACATTGATGTACGGGCCGGGCGCTTATGTGAAGTGCGTGGAGAGCCCGGTACGGCTGAGGTTGCCAGCTACCTGGATCGCTATCATATCCCCTGGACTCAGTTCGGTGATGGATGGCGGGCAGAAATCAATCTCGATGCCATGCGTTGGATACAGCGAACAGCCCACCTGCTGCAACGCGGTTATATCCTCACCATTGACTATGGCGACAAAGCCAGGGCATTGTATACCCGCTACCGAAGGCACGGCACGCTTGCCTGTTATTTCCAACACCAGATGAACGAGCGACCGCTGGCACGACCGGGTGAACAGGATATCACAGCCCATGTCAACTTTAGTGCCCTGATCGATGAAGGACGGCGCCAGGGGTTACACTTGCACAAGTTCACCACTCAGCGCCTCTGGCTGGAGAGCCTGGGTATCCAGGAAGAGCTGGAGCAACGTCGTTCAAATGACTTTTCCGAGTCCATCATCGACCGAGCCAGCGACCGCGGTCAGGTTGCCCTCTTAAAATGGTATGACCTGCGCCAGCGCGTAGTAGCACTGACGGACCCGGCAGGTATGGGCAACTTCAAAGTGCTCATTCTCAGGAGATAATATCTCTTACTATTGCTTTCGCCGTCTCTTCTCTGGCGCTGTAGTAATGCCTACCGCGCCAATCTACACCTTTGCGCATCAAAACGCGCCAGGTCGATTGCGCCAGAACACCTTCAAACAACGCTCCCGCTAGCGGATGAGTAAAAGCATAGTACCACGGCACATTTAGTACTTTGTCTATCCACCGGCGATAGGCAAGGATAGGTCCGAGTTCCAATAGGGCTGCACTGTAAAGCTCACCAGTTGAGATGCTATCACCCTTCCTTCTGCTTCCCCCTTTTAACCACCCTAAAAGCGGCAACAAGAATGGGATAATAGTTACTATAGGCAGGCCAATCAATTGCAGCAGCACAAATGCTATTCCGCCGCGGCTCCCCAGGAAAACATTCTTGCGCCAGCCGCGCCAGGTCTCTTCTAAACTTCTATACATGCGAACGCGTACAAGGCCGTGTCCATCAGCGAGTTGCAGCCGGAAACCATTTTTTTTGACGATACGCGCCAGGTCGCGGTCGTCTAAGAGGGTGTTACGCAAGTCAGGACGCGCATAACCACCGAGGATATCGTACACTGCACGCCGGAGCAGAATGTATTGGCCGTTCGCTAGCGCTACCTGGCTTTGAGGATCGTTGACCAGCTTGATGGGATACTGCAAAGTAATACCGATATAGGCCATCGGCATCATGACCTTATTCCAAAAACCGGGTAACTCCTGTTTTGTGACTAATGAAAGTAGATCAATCCCCTCATTGAGCGCTTTTGTCATTGCAAATTGTAATGCGCCAGGGGCGTGCCAGGTATCGGCATCGGTAAACAGCAGCCAATCACCAGGTGCCTCTTGTGTACCTTTGTGAATAGCGTGAGGTTTACCTGCCCAGCCTTTCGGCAAATCGTTACGTAAGCGCAGCACATACAGGCGTTCACCATGTGGATGAGACGCCATCAGTTCATCAAGAATAAGAGGTGTACCATCGGTTGATCCGTCGTCAACCACGATCACCTCGTAATCGTCATAATCCTGTTCTAGTAGCGACTCGACACAGCGACGAATATTATGTTCTTCATTACGGGCGGGCACAATTACCGAGACTGTTCTTCCCTTGTTTGTTTCGGTGGCATCGAAGGTCGATCCTGCCCTACCAGTTGTTTCTCTTTTCCCACCGTTCGGATTGGTGCGAAACCAGAGCACGAGATAAAAACCGACCACGCCCAAAACATGTGACCACAAGAGAAAGCGCAGCAAGGAATGCCACCAAAGTTGCTTTTTCATAGCTCTAATTATATCAATGGCTCACGACAAAAACAAATATTGCGGGTAAGGGCTAACTAAGGTACAATCTCCACAGAGTGAAACTTGAAGGGAGCGCAATGCGACAGAAAAGATTAGCATATCGGAGCATCTACAAGGGGCATCTCTATTTCAATCTCGTGCTCTTAGCACTGAGTCTCTGTGCCTTTTTGTTCTATGCCTGGATAGACACGAACTCCCCTGCATCGGTGGCACAGGCACATGCTTTTGTGGTCGGGTCTGATCCGGTTGATGGAACAACAGTGAGCACGGTGCCAAAAGTCGTGCGCATCTTTTTTAACACTGCTATCGGTCCCGCCAGCATTGCATATATATTTACGCCCGATGAACGCATGGTGGATGCAAGTCACAGTTTTATCTCCGGACAAGAAGCTCGCGAGCTGGATACGCCTCTCATCACGCCCAGCCAACTGCCGCAGGGCAGTTACACGGTACGTTGGACAGCATTAGCGAATAGCGATGGACACACTACACAGGGCGTCATCGGCTTTAATGTCGGGCAGTCCAGCGCAGGATTGCCTGGAGAGGTTATTCTTGGGCCGAGTACCAGTAACAAACTGCCACAACTCAATGCTATTGGCATCCTTGCGGTAGCCTGGGAATGGCTGGTTCTGATGGCAGTAACCTTCTGGGTCGGCATGCTTGTCATCGAGGGCCTTGTTCTCGTTGGTGATGAACGCATAGCAACGCTGCTTATTGAGACAAGAAAACGCTCTCAACCGTTGCAATGGCTTTGCTTAAGCGCGCTCCTCGTCGGCGAGCTTATCACCCTTCTACTCCGCGATACGCAATTGACACAGGGATTGAATGGCGGTGCTATAGATCTTTCCATCCTCGGTCGCATACTCTTTGAAACAAACTATGGTTACCTCTGGCTGCTGCGCTTCGTCCTTGTTCTGACCGCACTCGCCTTCCTCTGGTGGACCAGTCGTCCTCGAGTCAAAAGGAGAAGAACAAAACCAGCAAACTTAACAGGCAACAGTTTTGGTCAGTTACGGCAGCGCGTCACCCAGGACATTGGTTTTCAAAAAAAAGAAGCGCTTGCCCACGAGAACGCAGCTCCCGCCTCTACCTCAAAAAAGGTCTATACTATTCTCTGGCTGCTGTTGGCGGGGCTCATACTACTGACTTTTGCGCTTAGCGGGGATGCCGAAGCGTTATCCCAGGCACCTATCAGTACGTTTGTCCTGGATTGGCTGCACCTGGTCGCGCGATGTATCTGGCTTGGTGGATTAGCCTACCTGGGTTACGCGCTATTACCGCTGCTGCCAGCTGTCGAACCCGATCGCAACAGCCAGATACTGACGCTCCTCCTGCGACGCTTTTATCCCTTGATGCTGGGATCGCTGGGCGTATTCCTTGTCAGTGGACTCTATTTGATAGAGACGAGCCTGGGTAGCCCTCAACAATTGATCACAGAACCATATGGGCGAATATTGTTGGTCGAGGTGATACTTGTTGTGGCAATGATTTTGCTCAGCTCCTATGCATTGTTTATCCTACACCCGAAACTTACAAGGCAGACAATGCTGCTGCACGTAGTAAACGCGGAGCTACCAGCCAGGCGGACACGTCAAACCGCCCTTGATCACATAGCGCGAAACCTGAAACGGGCATTTACTGTTCAAACCTGGTTGGGAACTGGAGTACTCCTCTGTGCAGCTTTGCTGTCATTCTTCGCACCACCGATCGTCTTTCCCGCCATCAATTATACTCAAAGCACGAATAGCACGACCACAACTACCGGTCCAACGGCCTACAATATCCAAACGCAAGTGGTGGGGAATCTGGCTATTACTTTGCAGGTACTCCCTGGGGAAACCCATTATGCCAATACCGTCATTGTGTTGATGAAGGATCGCACCACTGGCAGTCTTGTCACCGACGCAGGTATAAAAATAAGTATTAATATGGTATTGATGAATATGGGAACAGCGAACGCCACCATCAAACGAGGCAACCCGACGTATATCGCCGTGTTTGATGAGCATAGCACCTTTTCTATGCCTGGCGCCTGGTATATCAAGTTGAGTATTCAGCGACCAGGCGATGCACCAGTGGAGGCTCTTTTCACGGTGAACGTGGAAGCCTCATCATAGAGGATGCTCCATAGAAGGAGAGGTAGATATCCGATGAATGAACCTCTTTCAATTTCTCTAGAAGCGCGCATCACTCAAGAGGTGAACAATCGAATCACTCAATCGGGTGATGTGCGCTCGACAATTGCATCATATACTTTACCCATAGGTAGAACAGGAGGGAAATGAGATGAATAAACGCACTGCTTCACGCATCGCAGCGCTTGCCGCAATTGGAAGCGGAGCGCTCCTGGTAGCAGCAGTCATAGCCACGAAGATGAGGATACAATCCTCAATCGTTAGCCTGGCAGAACACACCGACAACCAGGCTCTAGATTATGATTCGGCAATTGCCCGCTACGCCGAAGTGCAGGCCGCAGAGGATGATACAATCAATCCGGTCTGTCGCTCAAAAATCATGACGCATGGCGCAAAGACGGAGAATGTCATCGTGCTGGTTCATGGGATTACCAACTGCCCGGAACAATTCGCCGAATTCGCCCCTCTGTTCTTTGAGCGGGGATATAATGTCCTCATTCCACGTATGCCCCGTAATGGCCTGGCTGACCGCATGACGAACGAGCTAAAATACCTTACCGCAGAAGAGCTACGGGATTGTAGCAACACATTGGTTGATATCGCGTGCGGACTCGGCGACCACGTCACCTTCCTGGGCCTCTCGGTGGGAGGCGTCATGACGGCGTGGGCAGCCCAGCATCGCTCCGAAATCGATAAGGCAGTCGTCATCGCTCCATCAATAGGTTTCACGAACCTGGGAGCAGATAGGTTGTCCAGCTTCGCTATCATGCTCTTTCGCATTCTACCAAATATCGGCACACAGCACTTCTCTCCCTTCTCCGACGGCCCCCAGCATAGCTACCTGGGGTTTTCATCGCGAAGCTTTGGAGTAGTGATGCGCTTTGGGAAATCGATTCTGAAATCCGCGAAACAGAAGAAACCGGCCGCTCAGTCTATACTTATGGTTACCAACGCGGCTGATACCGCTGTCAATAGCAAGATCAACCGCGAACTGGTGAACTTCTGGCGAGCAAATGGTTATGACCAGATAGAGGAGTACGAATTCAGCGCGGACAAGAAACTGATTCATGATATTATTGATCCACAACAGGTCCAACAGCAAACAGACCTGGTCTATCCGATCCTCCTGGACTTGATCACGCGCTAGGTCTCGGTCTCGACCAAGCAGGAAGTGAGGATTTTTTCAATGCTCTATTTTTGTAGGCGAAGATACTGAATACATCGTTATACCTGCTTAGATCGGCTGTTTGAGAGGTTCTGCCATGTATACAATTGACACGTCAAGCTTTTTCCATTTCTTCCAGACCCTCTGGTCGCTGGCAACGGGAGCGATGAGGTTAGACCCAGCCGCCTTTAAGGCGATGGATACTCCAGGAACCGGCCTCCTGGCCGCGACAATACTCTTCCTGGCAGGGGTGTCTGAGGCGCTTGGGCAGAGCGTGGTGCTACTCGCCAATCGAGTCAAACCCGGTCGCTTTGTCCTGAGCCTGCTTTTAAACGGTATCCTCTTTATTGTAAGTGCCTTTATCTGGGGAGCAACGATCTGGGGCATTGCCACGCTCGTATATCATACCCATGAACCGTTCACTGGTGTGATGAAGTCAGTTGCCCTGTCCTACGCCCCATTGTTGTTTAGCTTTTTGACCTTGCTCCCTTATATGGGGACATTTATCAATCGCCTGCTCAGCGTCTGGAGTTTCCTGGCAGTACTGGTAGCACTGGAAGCGACTATGAGCCTCAACATCTGGCAGGCACTGGTGTGTGCCATCTTTGGTTTTGTCTTCCTGCTCGTGCTCAAATATACCCTTGGCAGGCCCTTTATTGCCTTGGAGCACTGGATCAGGCGCACCACGGCTGGCGTTTCCTCGACAGTAGAGGTAAAAGACCTTGTGGAAAAAATCACCGAGCAAATAGCTGAGAATCCAAAAGGAGGGAAATCATGATCATTCCCCTCATCCTCCAGTTGTTGGGTATTGGACTTATCATCATTCTGGCGGTAGGTGTGTTATCTCCCTTTGAGTCAATGGGGTGGTGGGCAGGCTGGTCTGAAGAAAGCAAGCCCGAGCTACCGGAGGGTGAGCCTCCGCAGGAGACACCGGGAAACACCGAACCCGAATTCAACCACTATGTTGTCTATCTCTCGGGCATTGGCGCAATCTCCGGGGATTTTCTTGAAAACTATGAGATCGCCTTCCTGGACAAAGTGGAGGCGCGCGTCCCCGGCACGGCTGTGGTCAGAGATGTATTTCCCTACTCCATGAACAACAACGGGCTGACCGGGCACCGGGCGTTTAAGTCCTTGTGGCAGCGGATCAAAGACCTCAAACTGAAGAATAAGCAGACGTTGGCCAATCTCGTCATGCTGCGCAACGTCTTTCAGGTTGCTGTCTCCGCCGACAGGCGCTACGGCCCGATCTACAACTTCGGAACATGCGGGGTAATCCTCGATGGCCTGCGTCGCAAAGTAGTGGAGGAGGGCAAGTCTCGGTGGGTGCGGCAACCTACCTCGGCCCCGTACTCAAAGCGCCGATTCTGATCATTTCCCTGGGCGGCGTCATGGCAGATGATCCAGGCTTTGTAAACGTCCGTCACCTGTATCACTTCCATGGTCAGAAGGATCCCGTACAAAGTCTGGGGCAGATCCTCTATGCCGGTCGCTGGTCCATACTTCCTCAGTCACCCTGGAATAAGGCAAAGGCTGAAGGTAAAATCACTATGATTGATGCAGGCCCTGTTACGCACCAGGACCCAGGCGGCTACTTCCTTCAGTCTGAAGAGCAGAAGGAGAAGGGGGAGCACACCCAGGATCGCCTCATCGATGCGATCGTTGAAATTATTAATCATCCCACAGAAGTCGTGAACATCACGTCAGTAGAACCAGCCACTTTGCCGGCGCACACTCCTGCTGAGGAGTCTAGCGAACAGGACGACCACAAGGGATCGCCCCTACAATGATACGAAGCCGCAGCTCAAGCCAATTCGTCCTTGGTAGGGGCGATCCCTTGTGGTCGCTCTTTGGGAGCTTCTCTTAGCGATTCTCTATGCTCAAGAGCCCGTTGGCAATAACCTGCCGCGGTCGTCAATAAATGGTGTTGTTCCACATCCGTCAGGTCACGTTTCACTTTCGCTGGCACCCCCACCGCAAGCACGCCCCCGGGAATACTTTTATGTTCCCCAACGAGTGAACTGGCTCCAATGATCGTATGTGAGCCAATTCGCGCGTGAGATAGCACCGCGGCATTCATCGCGACCAGGACGCGGTCGCCCAGGGTTGCGCCGTGAACCACCGCGCCGTGTCCGATAGTACACTCTTCACCGATGGTCAGGGGAGCGTCGGCATCGACATGGAGCGTACAATTATCCTGTATGTTCGTCCCACGGCCAATGACGATAGGCGCCGTATCCCCGCGTATGACGGCGTTATACCAGATACTCGCCCCTTGATCTATGGTGACATTGCCAATAACCATTGCCCCAGGGGCGATAAAGACATCTTCGGCGATAGTAGGCATAATGCCTTTATATGGTAGGATGGGCACGCTTTCTCCTTTTGTGGCACACCTTCGCTTATGCGCATCACCGCGCAGGCGGTGTGTCCACCCGGCGCCGCGAGTGCATGCTTTATGCTTGCTTGCATCTATACAGCCACTCGTTTCATTGCCCAGAAAATTTCGTCTAAACGCGGGTAATAATGGGCGTCAGCGGGGTCAAAACTATTGATGACCACGTGGTTGTAATTCTGCCCCTCGGCATGAATATACTCTTTATAGTTGAGCGCCATGGCGACATGCGTTATGGCCTGGCTGCCGAAGAAGACCAGGTCGCCCTCTCGCATGTCCGCCCGTTCGATACGACAACGCAAAAAATCATGTTGTTGGTCGGCATCCCGCGGAATGATATAGCCTCCCATGCGATAGCAAAGTTGCACGAAACCGCTGCAATCTATCCCTTCCCAGCTTGTTCCTCCCCAGAGATAGGGCCTCCCAAGAAAGGCGCGAGCATTCTCTGTAATCGCTGCGACTGGCATACGTGGATACACGTCCTCTGCCTGGCGTAGAACAATATCGTCACACCTGAACCAGCCGGTGCGCCCATCCGGCAATGCTACCTGCACATGCTCTGCGCCCGTTGTGCTTAGCACGAGAAGGGCTGACGAGAGGTAGACTGTCCCAAGCACGTCGCGCTCCCCAGGCTGGGAAAAGAGAAGGCTATACGGCTTGTTGATGACAGCCGTCAACTGAGCTCCACCAATCTCGCCCGCCTCGTGATATTCTCTAGCGACCGGTTTGGCCAATTGGTCCGTGCGGATCCAGCCTTCGTAATCCGAGAGAACGACGTGGGTCCACTCACCGGCAACTTCACCAGCCGTCGCAGGCGCATTCATTAATGCCTGGGTGACTAATTCTGAGTTCGGGTCCGAGTAGCGACGAATATCTGCTACACCTACTGCAACAGCAAGGCATGGTGAGGTCGTTGTCATGACGTATTCCTTACAGAGTTTTTCTACAGAGTTTTTCTTTAGCGCAGCGCGTTACTCATCACAAACACCAGGTTTGCTGGCCGTTCCGCCATGCGCCGCATGAGATAGGGGTACCATTGCGAACCGTACGGAACATAGATGCGCATATTGTAGCCCTGCGCCACCAGTTTTTCTTGCAGGTCACGGCGAATACCGTACAGCATTTGAAACTCGAAGGCTTCCTTGCTGATACCATGATCGCGCGCATATTTGCAGGTCGCGTTAATAATAGCTTCGTCTTGAGTGGCTATTCCGGGATAATTCCCGCGTGAGAGCAGCATCATCATCAATTGCACATAGCTAAGATCGACATCGCTCTTTTCTTGCATGGCAATGGTTCTCGGCTCTTTATATGCGCCTTTCACCAGCCTCACGCGCACACCCTGTGCAATGAGTTGCTCGACATCCTTTTTGCTGCGATACAAACAGGACTGGATTACCGTGCCTACATGCTCGAATTGTTGATGCATGCGCAGCACAATATCAAGCGTCTGCTCCGTGTAGGCCGAAGCCTCCATATCAATGCGCACAAAGATCGAGTATTTATGGGCGTGCTCAAGGAGGCGGTGCACATTCTCTTCACAGAGTGGCTGTGAAATGTCCAACCCTAGCGCAGTGAGCTTGATGGAAATATTTGCGTCGATACCAGTCTGTTTAATGGTGTCAAGCGCCGTGATGAAATCCTGTGTGGCCGCTCTGGCTTCCTTTGCATCGGAGACGTTTTCGCCAAGGTGATCAAGCGCGACATGCATGCCCCTCTTATTGAGTACCCGTGTGGCCTCTACGGCATCGTCCAGTACTTCACCCGCGACGAAGCGGCGAGAAACGCCCCGCGTGGCCCGGTTGGTGATAACGAAATGACGTAAGCTGTCATTTTGAGCCAGATACAACAGTGTATCTCTGAGTACCATTGTGTGGTTTCCTCCTTACTATGTAACAACACTGTTCGTGCAGGTAGACAGCTACCCTGCTATCTGCCTGTATAAAGTTTTGTGACTACTCCCCGGCCTAAAGGCGCGGGGCTTCTACGGACAAGCCGAGGGCCTGTAGTCCCAGGCCACGAATATTGTAGGCAGCATTGAGGTCGCGATCAAGTTGAACATGACAGCACGGACAATCCAATACTCGGACATCCAGGGGCATCTTTTGCCGATGTCCACATATGCTACATGTCTGACTCGTATAG
>VBHI01000110.1 GCA_005881495.1 Chloroflexota bacterium | reverse complement strand
TTCGGCATAGGCTCCGGGAAGAAAATAGCCGGTATAGCGTCCACTGAGACAGAGCGTCTCCCAGCCGGATACACAGTACTCGCAGGTGCCACAGGCATAGCCCAGCCAGGGGATGGCAACCCGGTCTCCTTCTTTGACCTCCGTGACCCCTGCTCCCACGCTCTCAACAATCCCCACGCCTTCATGACCAGGAATGAGGGGAAGCGTGGGTTTGACCGGCCAATCTCCATGGGCGGCGTGAATATCTGTATGGCACAGTCCCGAGGCTTCAATTTTGACGACGATCTTCCCCGGTTCAGGTTCCGGCTTGCCGATTTCTTCCAAACGGAGCGGGGAAGTGAACTCATGTACGACTGCTGCTTTCATTGTCTTCTCTCCTTCTTCTTTGAATAATGTACTCCTTAAAAGTCCATCTCACCTCTCCTTAGTATATGGTCGGGCCTGTAAAAGAAATGTAAAAGAGAGGGAATCGGCGGTGAAAAAAAAGTTAAAATCTCTCATCGCTCCCACAGCTCAAGCAGCACGATTCACGGAGGGCCTCCCTGGCTCTTGTGATGTGCTGAGGTGAAATTGTGACTCCTTTGTGTGACGAGGCGATACGGCTGTGATCGTATTGTGAGGTCGGTGTTATATAGATAGGTGTTATATTGTTTTACTGACCGCATCTACATCGAGGTAGAGGTATGACCAACCAACAATATTCTGTTCATCTATCCATCGCTTCATCATCAGAAATCGAGCATACTGCGCTACGGTTGCAGACGACTCGTGAGGAGTTTCTGGCCACAGGAATCCTGCCTCAGTATCCCCCACGCCCGCTGATCCTGGAATCCTGGCGGCGCTGCCGGGCTATGCAGGTGAACCCCTCGCTGCGCTATGCGCCGCTCGCTGTCACCCATGAAGTCCAGCTCACCCACCTGCGTGAAGCAAGCCAGTTGCTCATGCGCGCAGCACGCCCTGTGATGCGCCATCTCTCCGACTTTCTCGCCGACTCAGGCTATGTAATCGTGTTGAGCGATGCTGACGGCTGCCTCCTGGAGGTGGTTGGTGATGCAGGAGTGCGCCGCAGCCTTGCCCGCATCGACTTCGTCTCCGGAGGTGACTGGAGTGAAGCCGCGGCCGGCACGAATGCCCTTGGCACTGCTCTTGCTGATGGTCACGTCGTACAACTCTTAGGCGCGGAACACTATTGTAGTGGTTGGCAAGACCTCACCTGTACTGCGGCGCCAATCCGCCATCCACTGTCGAGCGAGATCATGGGAATCTTGGATGTCACAGGCAACTACCGTCTTATCCGTCCATTTCTCTCTAGCTTCATTGCCGCTATGGCCCTGCAAGTCCAGCAGGAGATGCGGGAGCTCCTTACGCCTACACGCAAAGGAAAGTTCCACGCGAAATTCCAAACGGCCCCTTTCAGTCCTTCTAGGAAAACCAGTTCCCGTGCATTCACCACGAACACTGATCGGAAACGACATCGAACCAGCGAGGACGTTCCGGGAACTACTTCAGGAGACGACGTACGCACGATCCTCCGCATGCAGAAAAAGAGCGTGCACAACGCGGAACTCCTGGCAGCCGCAGTCAGTGCTATGAGCGCTAGCTTGGATATAGATGTTACCCTTGAAAAGATAGCCGAGCAAACAGCTCACCTCCTGCAACTCGAAACTGCCTCCGCCTGCCTGTTTGATGAGAACGGCGAGACGGTGTTACTACACACCTGGTCTAAACAGGATGGATGGCGACCGGAGTCCCTTCATGGCCCGGAAGCGTTGCTTCGGCTATCCAAAGCGGTCTCACTCATCCGGGAACGCGGAGAGCCGGTGATTATAGATGACATCCTCACCTCTGACATCTTGCCCGCCGCGCCGCTGGAGCAGCGAGGTATTCGTTCACTGTTGCTGCTTCCCTTGATAGCGGCTCGCGGAGCGATTGGTTTCATCCTGGCCCCTAAATGCACCCACTACCATTGGAAAGTCGATGACGTGTTGCTAGGTCTAACGCTTGCTGCTCACGCGGCAACGGCCATCGAGAATGCCAGGCTCTTCACCATCCATCAGCAGCACACCCACCATGTTGAAGTGATCAATGAGACGAACGCTCGGATGCGGCGTACCGCGAGTGAAATGGAAGCCTTGCGTGAAGCTGATCGACTCAAGAGTAGATTTGTCGTTGCCGTTTCACACGACCTGCAATCTCCGCTGACCGCCATTCGCGCTTCCGTTGAGAGCCTGCTCGACCAGGACGGGGTGCATTCCGCCCAGATGCACGAGCATTTGCTGCATAACATCGCGGGTCAAGCAAGCAGGCTAGATCGGCTAGTCGACGAGCTACTTGACCTCGCACGCATCGAAGCCGGTGTACTCTTACTCGATCGTGATTGGATCGAACTCCCCGCCCTGATTGCTGATACAGTAGCGAAGTTCGAAGAGCTGCACAGTGGATGCCGGGTGGAGCGGGACCTGGCAGCGGATTTGCCTTTGCAGTATGTCGATCCCGTCCGCCTTGCCCAGGTGTTGTGGAACCTTCTGGAAAATGCCTTGAAATATGCCTCATCGTGTACGTCGATCAAGGTGGAGGCCAGGTGGATAAGGAACGAAGTACTCATCGGGGTGGCAGATCATGGTCCAGGCATACCTGCCGACGAGCGCGAGAAGGTTTTTCAGCACTTCTATCGCCTGGAGAGAGACCAGAAGACGCACACGCGGGGCAGTGGATTGGGTCTAGCAATCTGCCAGGGTATCGTGCAAGCTCATGGCGGACGGATATGGGTTGAGGATCAACCAGCAGGTGGGAGCGTCATTCGCTTCGCGCTGCCCTTACACACGGCAAGTCTCACCGGGCTTGAGCTGCTGGAGAAGACAGAACTATTTGATGTGAGCACGGAGGAATGGTGACGGTATGAGTTATGCCAAACAGCACATCCTCCTGGTGGATGATGACCCCGGGATCCTGGTAGCGGTGAAACATGCCCTGGCTGCCCACGGGTATGAGGTGACGACCGCCACCAATGGGATTGAAGCCCTGGCTGCATTCGAGCACAAGCCGCCGGAGCTCATCTTACTGGACTTGATGCTTCCCAGATGCGATGGGCTGGAAGTCTGCCGGGACATTCTTGAACAGTCTCACACTCC
Source organism: Chloroflexota bacterium (assembly GCA_005881495.1). Next base: position 5,571 of record VBHI01000110.1, on the reverse strand, counting down.
GATCATTGTGCTGAGCATCAGAGGTAGCGAGGCGGACATCGTGTCTTTACTCGATTTGGGCGTCGACGACTACCTGGTCAAGCCGTTCCGCCTGGCAGAACTGCTTGCGCGCGTGCGAGCTGTACTGCGCCGCACGGGCAAGCTCCCAGCAGCCAGGGTTGTCTGCGGCACCATGGAGATCGACACAGAGAAGCACAGAGTCTCTGTAGCAGGCCGTCCTGTCCCCCTTACACCAACCGAGTACACGCTGCTTGCCGAACTGGCGGGAAATGTCGGCAGAGTGTTGACCACCCGGTTACTCCTGCAGCGGGTATGGGGTCCTCAATATAGCGATGCAACCGAATACGTGAAGGTTGTCGTACGCCGTCTGCGCGCCAAACTGGAGCCCGATCCTGCTCATCCACAGTACATCATCACCGTACCATGTCTCGGGTATCGACTGAACGATTCTCTATGAGGACGACTATGTCGAATAAATCGGCTTTCTCTACACCCTGGCAAGCTGCGCTGCGTGCATGATAAGCGTGTGGACACGGCTGCCGAATGCGGCGAAACGCTCATCCTGGGTTTGCCCGCGTTTCCAACGGACATAGATCTGCTGAATGATCACTGCCAGTTTGAAATAGGCAAAGATCATGTAATAGTCAATGGAGGAGAGGTCGCGGGAACTCTTTCGCGCATAGATTTCCATGAAGGTCTCCCTGCTCACAAACCCTGGAAACATAGTCACCGTTGGGAGTATCGTTTTCAGTTCTTCAGGGTCATCGGCTGTTGCCCAGTAGCTTAAAGATATGGCAAGGTCGAAGAGGGGATCACCTATGGTTGCCATCTCCCAATCAAATACGGCGACAGCGCGAGTAAGATCGATCGCATCGAGCATCATGTTGTTCAGCTTAAAGTCGTTGTGGATCAACGTAGGCGCGGGGCTTTGTGGAATGTGCGACACGAGCCAATCGGTGAGGGATTCCACGTGCGGTATGTCGTCTGTTTTGGCGCGGTGGTAGCGTTCAATCCAGCCTTTTACCTGGCGCTCGAGGAAACCTGGAGGATGACCAAATGTAGCAAGCCCGGCTGCGTGCCAGTCGATGGCATGAATTTGTACCAGCGTGTCGATCACTGTGTGGGAGATTTGCTTGCACAGATCAGGAGTTGGCGTTACTCCTGGCGGGAAGGAGGTATTCACAATGACCCCTTTGCGCCGTTCCATCACGTAGAAAGGCACCCCTAAGATAGCCGGATCATCGCAGAAAATGGAGGGTTTTGGGGCAAGTGGAAAGACCGGGTTGATTCTCTGCAAGAGACTGCACTCCCGTTTCATATCGTGCGCTTTTGGGGGTACCGGCCCAAATGGTGGGCGGCGCAGCACTCCTTCCCAATTGCCAATCTGGAGCAAATAGGTCAGGTTAGAGGCGCCTGAGGGAAACTGGTGCACCTGCAAGGTACCCTCCCCTATATCCTCAATCTGATCCCGCAAGTAATGCTCGACCTTTTCGAGATCAAAGTTCTCTCCAGCACGAACAGCAATTGTTTCTTCCAGACTATCCATCACGCTCTCCTGAAATATTCTTTCTCTCATGAGAAGTGTACAACAAACCAGGATCTAGTTCCACTTTCTAGCCGCCTGCTGCGACGAAAATGGGAAGCATGATTTGCTTCATCACCGATTAGGATATAATGATCGATAACACTATGGCTTCGTCCTGTCGCTTCCTGATAAGAGAAATGTTATTGCTTAGTGGTAGAAAGGTAGGCACCCGTGTCACAAATTAAAGGACCAGCGCTGTTTTTAGCACAGTACGCACAGGATATTCCCCCCTATAACACACTGGAAAACATCACCCAATGGGCCAAAGACCTGGGCTTCATCGGCGTACAGATTCCCGCCACAGATAAACGCCTGATAGATCTCGATATAGCAGCGGAGTCAAAACAGTACTGTGATGACCTCAAGGGAAGATGCAACGGGCTGGCCATCACAGAACTGGCAACACATCTGATTGGCCAGTTGGTCGCGGTGCACCCGGCCTACAATGCACAATTCGACGCCTTCGCGCCTGAAGAGTTACATGGACACCCAAAAGAACGAACCGAGTGGGCGATGGCTCAAATGGTCAAAGCCATGCAAGCATCGAACAACCTTGGATGTCATATCATGCCTACTTTTTCGGGTGCATTTCTCTGGCCTACGATGTATCCCTTCCCTCAGCGTCCAGCAGGACTGGTCGAACTCGGCTTTCAAGAACTGGCGAAACGCTGGCTGCCATTGCTCAATAAGGCGGATGAATACGGTATCGACCTGGCCTACGAAATTCACCCGGGCGAAGACCTGCATGACGGTATCACCTTTGAACGCTTCCTGGAGGCAACCGGCAATCATCCACGCGTCCATATATTGTACGACCCCTCCCACGGTCAGGTGTTTACGGTGGCTATCAAGACTGGAAAGAACGCCCGGGGCGTTTCCGCAGCACAGGTGATGGACAGGTTGACTTCAAGCGTATCTTCTCGCAATTGACGCAGCATGGCTACACCGGCTGGGCCGTGCTTGAATGGGAATGTTGCATCAAGGATTCTGTGCAGGGCGCACGCGAAGGCGCCGAGTTTATTCGTCGTATGCTTATCGATGTACCAACCAGGGCTTTTGACGATTTCGCAGCTGGCGCGCAAGATGTCGAGACCAATTACCGTATATTGGGGTTACAAGACATTGGCTCACATGATGCTTGACTAAGCCGATTTCCTTTTTGAAGTGATGACCCGGATATCATACGCGAAGCTACCGTGCCGCTCCTGCGTGCAGCAGGAACGGATCTCATTGTTCCGGGCCCACTTGTATTTAAGAGTCAGGACCTGGCTCAGACGGTTGCATGGTTACAGGCACTGCCCGGACACAATACAGGAAGAGGGAGAGGATACAGCACGATGTTGATTGCGATGGCGGGACTCCCTGGAACGGGAAAGAGTACGCTTGCTCAGCAAATGGCGCACGCACTTTCAGGAACAGTGTTGGATAAAGACACGATTCGCGCAGTTCTCTTTCCTCCTGCTCTGCTTGAATATACGACCGAGCAAGATGACTTTTGCATGTCTATTCTGTTTCAGGCTGCCGGCTACATACTGCGCAAGGACCCTCATCAACTTGTTATCCTGGATGGGCGGACCTTCTCATACCGCTATCAAGTTGAGGCTGTGAAAGACGTTGCAGCGCGACTCAAGACGCATCTGAAAATTATTGAGTGTATCTGTTCCGATGAGGTGGCTCGTCAGCGGCTAAGGGGTGTGGGGACAGCACAGATAAAGCATCTGGCAGGCAATCGAGACTATGCTCTCTACCTCGCGATCAAGGCACGTTTCGAGGAGATTGATGAGCCAAAACTACTAGTGAATACAGAAGATGAGCCACAGCACTGTCTGGAGCAATGCCTATCCTATATTCTTGAAACAAGGCCCCAATGAATGATGGAGGCTACAAGATGAGAGAAAACAAGTGGGCATCAAATGAAGATGCCCACTTGTTTTCTCTCAGAGCTGATGTTCAAGTAATCAGCGCGTGGCCAGGAGCCTACAGGCCAGGCTCGAAGCATGTGCGCTGACGACGTGGCGTCAGGCCTGTTCAACTTCTGACGCTTCGCCTGTGCTGCCGGACGGGGTGGATGAGCCGATGATGGTGGCCAGTTCCTTGCGATTGCGATCGAGAAGGGCTCGCAGTTGTGCCAGGTTTTCCGGGTTACTGAGGGCGCGGCGACCAGCGATGGCAAAGAGCTGGGCAACTTCTGCAGCCTCACGCATGAGCGCTTGCTGCTCGGGTGATCCCCACTGGCCGCCCGGGCCAAAGGGGCCATGGTGGCCAAATGGAGGCCTTCCAAAGGTGCGAGGGCCACGAGGACCGCTCCAATCACGTTGCAGCCAGGGAGGAGTCCATCCTTCCCAGTCTCTTTGTGCAAACGGGGAGTCGAATTGCCAGAATCGACGACCAAACATAGTTGTTGCTCCTTTCTGATTTGGAAATTTTGCGATATATCGCTTCTGCCCACAGAAACAATACGATATATCATTCTTATTCCAATATACGATATGTCGTATTGTCAGGTTGCAACGTGAGGTGCTTCCGCCTGGACGTCGCTAGCGAAAGCGTGCTGAGTTGAAGTACCGCAGCGGTTGATTGTTCATCCGAGGTGGATCAGCAATCAAGTGATAACCCACTTACTCTTGATGTAGAGGATCCCTACGTCCAAAGACCTAGGGGAAATAGTTCGGATGCCAGTTCCGTCAGAGCGGCGTCAGGACCTATACTTACTGAAGCAAGGGAGAATACCCTGCGGTGAGTACAAACAATTTGCGCTGCTGAGGGTCTGGTAAGGTGCTCGTTTGGAGCCTGACATCATGGCGGCGCATGGCGAAAGGATAGAAAGATGAACCCATACGTCGCTCATAAAGAAGATCGTGAAATCACAACATACGAAGAGACAGGTGCCTCTGACATCGACACCCTGACCCAATGCGACTTTTCCGCTGAGCAGATCGTTTCCCTGCTGGGGCTGCGGCAGCGCTACCAGAGTGGTGGGAGTGATCGTGCTTCCGTCATGCATCATTTAGAGTTCCTCAAGTATCTTGTCATGAGCGGCAAAATGGAAAAATAAGACAGGAGAAATGTAGACCAGCCTCTTATTACACCAGTCGCTCCAATCTTTATGTACGTATCCGAGATAAACGGACTTCAGCAGCTCATGGGTGGAAGGGTATGTATATTGAGAAGTGCTCGAACACTTCAATAGGTATCTACTGAAAAATATGCTGTATAAAGAAACCAATAAAACGCATTAAGATACATTGCATTGGAAAATAAAAATGAGCCAAACACTTATACTCGATCCTGACATACCTCGATTAGTCGATACATCATCCAGCCAGATTCTCGACCAGGAGCGTAAAGTAAGCAAACAGCGGCAGAAGCAGCCCAAAGCGAGCATGCCGGCGGCTAGTAGCTCCATCCTTGCTGCTATTCTTTCTACGCTATTGCTGCGCATTGCCGGTCGTACCAGTTTTGTGCTGCTCGGTTTCTATCTAGGCGAGCACTTCACCTCGGCGACCATCGTTGCCCTTGTGCTCGAAGCATTCTATATCAGTGAACTCGTGTTAGCTCCCATCGTGGGCAGTCTCTCTGATCGCATGGGCAGCAAACCTTTCCTGCTTTCCGCACCACTCGTGGGAAGTGTTGCAGCCCTCTGCCTTGTCGGTGCCACTTTGTTCTTTCCTCACCCGCATGCTAGCCCATTTGACACCTGGTTGGTGGTTCTGCTGCTGTTGGTGCTGGTGGGTCGCTTACTCGAAGGGGCGGCAACCGCGCTCAATGCACCAGCAAGCCTGGGCTATCTCACCGAAGCCACCAGTAGTTCGGAAAAGCTGCGAGCACGAGTGATGACTGCTTTTGAAGTCGCCACTGTAGGAGGTCTGGCCCTGGCGATTCCCTTTGGTGGGAAAGTCAGCAGCCTGTTGGGGACCTGGGGCTTTTTTGTGGTGATTGCACTACACGTAATCAATGGTGTGCTGATCGCCTGTTTCTTGAAGGAG
>VBHI01000324.1 GCA_005881495.1 Chloroflexota bacterium | reverse complement strand
ATGGGGGGCAGCGGCGTTTTCCACTTAAGAACCTGGGACTGTTTTGGGAGACCCTGCGTTCCCGTGAGTCGATCCTCGTGCCGGATCTCCTTGAGGAGACCCCCCTGGCACAAGCCGTCCGGGTGGCCATGGGGGAGCTGCGGGAAACCACCTTGCACATGGCAAACTCAGCATTGGCAGGAGTTCCTGGGCCCCATTGCCCTTCAGCTATCAGAAAATCTTGTACTTGCTTCACATCACGTGTTCGCAGTACAGCATCCAATCGTTGCCGGAAATTCGAATAATCGACCACAGATCACTTTCCCTCTCCTTCATAAACGAAGAGTGTAGAAATAGACCACTCCCGTGGATCCTTGTTCTTCTCTGCTCTTAGTACACCTCCACTTTAGAAAGGATACAGAATTAAAAGGCACTTGCTCTTGTTCTTTCAAGCAGTGAACAGACTCCTTTCATCTCTTCGGGAGGTACTTATTCCTTTCTCTCTGGCGTTGTACTTAGAGATGGACCGTATGCATAAACTCCGTCACATCCCTATTGAACCGCTCTGGCATCTCAGCGAAAGGGGCATGCCCACAGTTGGGGTAATCAACCCGTTTGGCGTGGCTGATGTGGCGAGCAATGTGATCTGCATAGGTGGGAAGGACGAAGCGGTCATCGTTCCCCTGGACAATCAAAGTAGGGATGGTCAGGCTCTTCATCAACTCTTTGTTATCTAGCTGGCGTGAGAACATGCCCTGGCGTGAAGCAGGAAGGGTGACGGCATTGAACCCCATGGTAAAGTAGAAGTCATGTGTTTCAAATGGCTCGTACGGCGTTAACTCAATAAAACGCTGCAGTGCTGCACTGCCCTCAGCAAAATCCGTAGAGAAAAACCCTGGGATCAGTTGTAGGAACTCTGTCCCGAGCCATTTAGCAGACTCTTCATCGCCCTGTTCTGTAACTGCCTCAACGAAGATCAGTCCCCCAACGTTGTCTTGCCCGTAGTGGCGTATATAGTCGCACATCATGTAACCGCCATAGGACCAGCCGCACATGACAGGCTTCTTCAACTGCAATTCTGTGATGACCGCGTGTATATCATCTGCCCAGTTCTTGCTATCTTTAAATACTCCTGGATCGCTCAGTTTGTCGGAGAGGCCATGTCCGCGGATATCCATTCTCACCAGGTGAAACTGCCTTGTCAGGTCGCTCTCAAACTGCTTGTCCCAAGACAAACGGCATTGACAGTACCCATGAAGCCAGAGAATGGAAGGCCTGGCACGATCTCCAATTTCCTCTACAAATAACCTGGTGCCTCCAGCACCTTGAACATAGCGTCCGTTGAACTTAGGGTCGGATTTCATGGTGAACCTCCTGTCACTAGATAGAACGTTGTAGCATGAGCAAGCCATAGCCCTTGGACTCGCTCATAGATGGAAGCTGCCGTTGGCGAATGCTGCTACGGTTGGAGTTCGTAAAGGTTGTTGAACGGGTTCTCCAGGGGCACGCGTCGGACACTGCTGAAGCCCGCCTCTAGAGAGAGCTCTTGCAGCTTCCCTTCTGGCAGACCCACGGTGCCAAGTCCCTCCCCGTGCCCGGAGAGCGAGGTGGTCATGCAATAGAGCACACTAAAGCCATAGAACAGGCTCCCCAGCGGCCCGGCGTTGCCTTCCAGGCGCTCGGCGCAATTGATGTCCAGGCACACATAGCGTCCATCCGAGCGCAGCGCCTGGCGAATAGTCCGCAGCAACCCACGCGGGTCGATGGCATCGTGGATGACATCAAAGGTGGTGATCACATCATACTGTTCGGGCAAGCCTGCAGACACGTCGCGATGCTCGAAGCGCACCCGGTCGGCGACACCCGCTGCCTGGGCCTGCGCGGTGGCCTGGGCGATCGTCGGCTCGAAGATGTCATAGCCGACATAGCGCGAGCGCGGGAAGGCTTGCGCCAGCTTGATCAGGGCCTTGCCGCGTCCACAGCCAACATCGGCCAGTAGAGCGCCGCGTTCCAGCCTGGCCTGCACCTCGGGCATCGCTGGCACCCACACTGGGATGAGCAGGTTCTCAAACCAACCTGCGGTGTAGCGTTCTAGTCCCTCCCACATGTTGTGATCGTAGGCTGATTGGGGTACGCCTCCCCCGTGCTGGAAGGCCTGGATCAACTGGTTGAGCGGTCCGATCATGCCTGCTAACATCTGGTGAATGCCCCCGAAGAAGATGGGACCATGTTCCTGCGCCAGCACCGGCATGTGCTCGGCGGGTAACGTGAAACGCTCACTTGCCGGGTCATACTCCACGTAGCCAGCGCTAGCCATCGCGCCGAGCCACTCACGTGCATAGCGTTCATTGATGTCGGCACGAGTTGCCAGTTGCGCACTGGTCGCTGGCCCATGTGCCAGTTGCTGAAAGAGTCCGAGGCGATCTCCAATGCTGGCCATAATGGTGGTGGTCATACCACTGGTATCAGTGAGCACCTTGCCCAAAAATGCTTCGGTTTTCGCCTGGTCGACGCTCTGTTGCGTTGTCATGTCTCGTCCTCCTGGTGCTGTCTTTCACGGAATCTCCCTCCTTTGGAGGGAAACTCGTAAACATCCATGCAGTCATCTGTAGGAAGATGCGAAGCCGCAGGGTGTGACGTCGCTGTGCTTCTTCTCACAGGACAAGTATGCACGAAAACCACCGGATTTCTCTTCGTATTTTTACGAAGAGAATCGAGGACACGATACGAAGATTTCTGTGAGGATGAGCTTGAGAGATACGTAGCGGATCGCGGAAGAGCGATACAGAAGCGTCTGGGAGGTGCGCAGAGGTCCACCCCGGTATGTGCGCGAAGCGCGAGACGTGTTGTCGTACCCCTGGTCGGCGCTTCAGAGCTGGCTCTGCTCTTTTTGCCCCAGCCCTTTTTCGCTGGCCCACACCGCGATCTGTGCCCGCGAGATAAAGCCTAATTTGGACAGCATGTTCTCGATGTGCTTCTCGATCGTCCGCGTGTTGACGACCAGGATCTCGGCGATCTCTCGACTCGCTTTCCCCTGTCCAATCAACGCGGCCACTTCGCGTTCGCGCTCCGTGAGCCCGCCAAAGGCTTCTTTGGCAGTGCGGCTCACAGAGACCGGTTTTTCCCTGGGAAGAGTGGTGAGCGCAGCCTGCAAGAACTGTTCACGCAGGTAGCTATCGTCTATCGTGCTAGCCAGGGATGCGATCCCTTGTCGAGCCGAGCTGAAGTTGCGCTGGGCCAGGTCTTCCTGCTTGAGGTGTCGGTGCTGTCGTCCCAGAGCACGATGGATCTGCCAGAGGAGTGGCTGCTCCTGGCGTGCCAGAGCACCCTGCCTGGCTTCCCCTAACGATTGTATGGCTTCTTCCTGACGCGAGAGCGCCCCAAGCGCCTCTCCTTTGAGCTTCAAGAGCCAGGGAATGGGCTGCGCCCTTGTCGCTCCGGGCGCTGAAGCAAGCAATCGGTCAGCAATGCTCAAGGCCATCTCCGGTTCATCACCTGCCAGGGCGAGTTCACCCCAGGCCCAACTCATCCGCCGCTCCGGTATGTGAGCGGGCTGCTTGGAGCGTGCCATCACTGCCTGGAGCACCGCTTCTGCTTGCGACACTGTTCCTTGCAACAGGTGAGCCCGTGCAAGATACGCCGTGATATTGTCGATCCACAAGGGCGAACCGATGTCGGAGGCAAGCACGAGTCCTGTCTCCAATGCTTGCACTGCCAGATTGGCTTCCAGGAGCAGGAGGTACACATGTCCAAGGGTGAAATAGGCTCCTGTCATCCACTGAGCGTGCTTGATCTCAGTGGCGATCCGCAAGGATTCCTGTGCATGGGCAAGCCCTCGGCCAAGTTCACCAAAGGAGGCGAAAACTCCACCCGCAATCCATTCGGCGTAGGCCTGGCTCACCAGCGAGTCGGCCTTTCGAGCCAGGCTCAACGCTTCCACGATGTCGCGGGAACAATGCTCAAGGTCTGCGCAGGGGCTATTCGTTGTTTCGGCTAGAAATGGGCCAGCGTACGTTGCACGGGTGATAAGACTGGAGGTGAGCCCCTGATGATCACTCAAAGCTCGAAGCAGTGCTATCGCGCGCTCGAAATGCTCTACGGCATTCACCCTATCCCCATATATGCCATTGGCCATTCCCAGCAGGTCGAATGTTTCTGCCATGCCCTGGGTATCATGTAGCAATTCAAACAGGGCAAGTGCTTCCTGATGCGCGTGCAAACTATCTGCAGCGCGCCCGGTATTGACTAACCAGTTCCCGACGCGGTTGAGGCTACGAGCATGGAGTTTCGGATCGGCTAGCGCCTGCGCGAGATCAAGTGACCTGCGGAACCATTGTCCTGCCTGAGCATAGTCGCGCCCTGCCCACAAGAATCCAATATCAAGCAAGCTCTGCCATTCCATGATGCTGTCCTGTGTCTGTTGGGCAATCGAGAGGGCATGCTCGTAATCGGCTCTCGCCTGTTCAAACTCGCCGATCGTTTCATAGGCCTGTCCTCGTGCCCGCAATACTGTTGCGGGCGGAGTTCCGTCCAGGTGCGAGAGCGCCCCGAGTGCGCGCGTCAAGTGTTCAATAGCCGCACGAGGTGCGTACAGGATGAGCGCCCGTTCTCCGGCGCGTTGTCCATACTCCGCTGCCTTTGACCAGACGCCTGCTTCGTAGAAGTGATACGCCAGGTCGACCAGCTGGTCATCTAGTACCGAGGAGAGGGAGGAGCTCTGCTCGATCGTTTCAGCGATGGTACGATGCCATGCCCTGCGTTCGCCTGCAAGCAGTTCCGAGTAGACTGCTTGTCGCGTGAGCGCATGACGGAAAGCGAACTGGTCGGCGGCTTCTTCCACCACGAATTGGGCCTCCACCAATTCTTTCATCAATGCGAGCATATGGGACGCATCGGCATGCATGACCTGCTGCAATATGGTGAAGTCGAAGCGTCTACCCGCCACGGCCGCCAGGGTTAAGACTTGTCGAGCCCTCGCACTCAACTGCTTCGTCCGTTGGTAGACCGCATCCTGCACGCTGCGTGGAATAGATGAGTGGCGTTTGTGTGTTCCGAAAAGCAACGTGCGCTCCCAGACTCCCTCTCTGCTGGTGATTTCGCCAGTCGCGATCAGCGATTTTAGCACCTCCTCAATAAAGAAAGGGTTTCCCTCAGTCAGCTGGTATATGCTCTCTAACAGGCCGATATGGACTGCCTGGTGCATGGCAAAGATAGCCTGGAGCATCGCATCGACATCAGCACGCGCGAGTCGTTGAAGGGAGAAGTCCTGAGCCAGGTGTTCCCGGTCAAATTCGGCTAGGGAGTGCCTCAACTCTGGAGACACTTCATCACTGCGGTAGGTCAGCACAAACAAGATGGGCAGGTGTCTACAACCCCGTGCCAGGAACAACAGGAGTTCAAGGCTGCTCTCGTCGCTCCAGTGCAGATCTTCAACGATGAACAGCAGCGGTTGGTGTGTGGCGGCTCGAGTAAAAAAATGCAGTAGCAGCGCAAACAGACGGCGTTGCTCCTGTTCTGGATCGAGAGAGGATGGTACCACGAGAGGTGTATGCTCAGGAAGAAGAGGAGCCACATCAGGCAGAAACCGTGAGAACTCCTTCGTAAACGATGTCAGTTCGTTGTGTCTCGTCACAGGGGAGGAACTGGTAAAGCAAGAACGCAATAGGTCAAGAAAGGGAGCGTAGGGAAATGCGCGATCTGCCTGAAAGCAGTTCCCTTGCAGGAGCAAGAAACCCTGGCTGGCGGCGTACGTTTTCGTCTCAACTACGAGACGCGATTTGCCAACGCCTGCTTCTCCACACAGCAGGGCAACCTGTCCCCTGCCGCTTTTTACCTGATCAATGAGCAGGTGGAAGGCGGCGAGCTCGGCAGTGCGCCCGATCAAGATCGGACAAATGACGGATGTATTGAATGCTGTCGTCATGGATGTCCCTGCCTTTCACGCACGTGAGAAAGCGCCTTTTCCTGTCAAGGCGCTCTGCTTTATCCTCGCATGAGTTTCAGCTTTTCTTTCACGTGTGCTCGACTGACCTGGGTATAGCGAACGGTGGTCTGGATGGCTGGGGTCCCTTTCATGGTCACATGCCCCAGATAATAGGCGACCTCTTCCAGCGTCCAGCCAGCCTCGCGGGCACGATGCGCAAAATCATGGCGCAAATCATGAAACGAGAGAGCAGCGATGAGTTCCCATTCCTCGTGGTTGGCCTGCCGCTTGAGGCCCCCGAACCATTGGTGAATGCCATCTTCGGTGAGACGCGGACCCCGCTGGGACGTAAAGACGTAGGGACTCGTGCGCTCACGCCTGCCATGCTGGAGGTAGTGATACAAGGGGCGACGTGCCTCGTTCAACAGATCGATGTCACGGAACTTCTCGCCCTTGTGTCCGACATGGAGCCAGCCAATCTTCGGACCCACATGCGTGTGTTCCACCAGGAGGTGTGCCACATCGCTCACACGGCATCCGGCCCAGTATCCTAGAGCGAAGATGGCTTTCCCGCGCAGGTCAGCTTCCTTCTCAAGCAGGTTGTGCAGGACGAACCGCTGGTCAGGGGACAGAATGCGTGGAGCTAACACCTGTTGTGCTTTGATTTCTACCCCGCGGGTCGGATTGCGTATCAAGGCTTGCTTCTCCTCAATGAGCCACTGGCAAAAGCCGTTGATCACCGTTTTGACACGGGTGCGGTGGCTGACGCTGTACCCTTGCTCCTTGAGGGCGGACAGGTACCGTTCCACTGCGGTCGTCGTGAGTTGGGAAGGAACAAATTGCCCGCCCTGTCCTGGAAGCTTCGCTACCCATGCAGTGAATTGGCGCAGAATCCGCACGTAGGCATCCACCGTCGCCTCGCCACATCTCGCGTCGAGACAGTCCTGCTGATAGCCATCAATCCATACTGAAGTGCCCGCGTGGGGAAAGGCAACAATGTTGGACAGTTCGGTCATTGTAGGTCATTGTCCCTCGTAAACATTTCTGCGGTGAGTTTGACGGGCTCATTTTAGGGCTGCGAGGGAAGATTTTCTCCCCGGGATCGGTCGCTGAGCACGCATAGATCTCACGAGCCAAGGCCGCGATCTCCCAACTCAGGGCAGAAGGTATTTTCTGCCACGACTTTTCTGCCATGAGTCAGTGTAGCAGCAATGCAGGGAAAATGCAAGCGGCAAGCCATCGGCATCGCAAAGAGCAAGAGACGATGCTGGGATGGTCATGTGGCTACTTTGCACCACATGTCAGCGTCGCGCATTTTGCCCCAACAAGCAGCAGCGTGTATCGAGACTACGGCCTATGATGCTGTAAAAATTGCTCTACCTGTGAACGCTCGTCGGGACGAAGAGGACGGAATGTCCCCTGATCATTGATAAAAACAACCTGCGAACCTTGAACATTGATAATCATATCCAGTTTATGATCACCATTCACATCCATAAATGTGAGTGTTACCGGAACGAGATCACTGCCACTCGTATAAAGTTGAGGTCCAAGAAAAATGCGGGCATGAGCAGCATCCCCGCCGGGAAACTCAATCACCTCTACTCGTCCGTTGAGATTTATAGCAATAAAGTGACTGGGCATGCCTGCAGTTTCGTTATGACCCACAAACTGGTCCGTTTGAAATGTTCGAGGACGGCCATAGCGGACGTCATCCAGCGTAGTACCGAACCAGTTCGCGGCAGCCATAGCCACTGTCCACAAGATCAACATACTCAACATTCCCAAACCAAGATAGAACAATGGATGAGCACGTCTTTTCATTGCCTGTTTGGCTTTAGACAAGCTTTGTGTTCCTGTTGGCTTTTGAGATCGTGTTTTGGATCCCGCTGGTGCACTGGTTCGTCGGACTGATGGTCGTCCCTGTGTATTCGTGGAAGCATTGTCCGCTTCCCGCTGCCACTCGTCAATCTCAACCTGGGTATCTGTTGAACGCGTACGAGATGCTCGTTGAACTGGTGGAACGGGCGCACTGGTCGTGGGCTTTCCAGGTTTCGCCCCTTCATCTCCTATAGGACGATGACGTAATGCACTTCGAGGAGTTGTAAATTCGGTTGATTCCAGAACTGGCATAATTCATTTTCTCCTTTTCTCGCAGATAAAAGCCACTTTCCTCAAGTGAAGAAATACCGGTTCCTGGCCAGAGGAACAACCCTCCCTATCCCCTGCAGATATCCTACACATCGCAATAATATTCGAATAAATGTTCTATTTTAACATATCATAAGTGGCAAATAATGTATAGTAAGCCTTGCGGAAAAAGTAATTACAGACGAATGGTAGCCTTTGTTTGGTTGTGGTTTGTGGTAACGGGGTAAGAGTAGCTAGTTACATAACTACGAAGGACACCCTTATTTGTGCTCAAGGATTATCTTTGTTAGTGATATTATAAACCACACCGCGGTAGTTTGACAAGGTACTATAGTGAAGATTCCTTGAGCAGCACAGTTTTTAAATCCTCTGGAAGTGGCGCCTCGAGTTCTAGCACCTTCCCGGTGGTAGGGTGGGCAAACGTAAGTTGGCATGCATGGAGGAACTGCCGTTTCAATGAGAGATTCCCACGTGTATTGGCCGACCCGTAGACTGGATCTCCTACTATAGGATGTCCTATAGCCTTCAAATGTACTCTAATCTGGTGGGTACGCCCAGTCTCCAACTCTAGAAGCAGGAGAGTATGCCGGTGAAAGCGTTCCAGTACACGAAAATGCGTGCGCGCCCCTCTACTTCCTGTAGCCATAATAGCCATTTGCTGGCGGTGGCGCGGGTCGCGTCCAATAGGGGCATCAATGCTTCCATGATCGAGGGATACGATACCTTCAACCAGGGCAAGGTAGCGTTTTACAACCTGGTGCTGCTTCATTTGCTCGATCAGTGCAGCCTGGCTACGTGCATTTTTCGCCACAATAATCAGCCCCGAGGTATCTTTATCGAGGCGATGGACAATTCCTGGACGTAAGCCTTCGACACCCTGGAGATGAGAATAGCGAGCTAACAAAGCATTGACCAGCGTATCATCCAGATGTCCAGGTGCTGGATGAACGACCATACCCGCCACTTTGTTCACGACCAAAAGGTCCTCGTCCTCATAGACGATATCAAGTGGTATCGGCCGTGGTTTGGCTCTGCTGGTTGGAGATTTAGCTGTATCTGGAAGTATACGCACTTCATCACCAGCCCTGAGTATGTAGCCGGGCTTGCTGACACGCTCGTTGACGAGGATCTTTCCATCTGCAATCAACTGCTGCACTGTAGTACGAGAGATATCGCCCAAAACGGATGCTATACAACGGTCAACTCTCTGACCTACCTCTTTTTCTCCAATATGCCAGGTACGCCGGACAAATGGGTGATCTGAAAGGATCTTATCAGGATTGCACATCTTGCTCCGTCTGAGGCAGTGAGCTATTCTGTTCTTTTCGTGGTAGAGTGCTCCTCGCTGTATCATCCATGGCTTCTTGTTTGTTCCGAGCATCCACCGATTTACGTAGACCACCGAGCAGGATAAACAGGAAGAGTAGAACCACGCCTATCGATATCGAAGCATCTGCGATGTTAAAGATGGCGAAGTGATAGCCGATCTGTGGGATACGAAAAAAAATGAAATCGACGACGTATCCGCCACGAATGGCCCGGTCAATCAGGTTACCCGCCGCCCCCCCGATAATCAGGCCAAAAATGAGCTTGAAAGCTAGCGGCCCTGTGTTGAATATACGCGCATAAAGATAGGCAATAACGCAGATGGCAACTCCAATGAGCACTGCCAGAACAATGTTATTCGCCAATAAACTGAAGGCAGCCCCGCTATTCTGGATATAGTAGATCGTGAGATAGTCGCCTATTATTGGGATTGGTGATCTAGTCTCTGGTGGACTCAGGTTAGCTACAACCAGTGCTTTTGTCCACTGGTCAAGCGCGATTACCAAAATTACGACAAGCAGAGCTAATACGTCATAGATTCGTGCGCGTTTAACTGTCAAAATGATCTTTTCTTTCTTCCAACGTCGTCAGGTGCAAGTATTGTACCTGATTCACCGCACTTTGGGAAGCCTGAGATGGTTTTGCAATTGAGACGAACGTCAATCGAGTTCAGCAGTGTACGTCTCGGTGACCCTGAGATTTCTCTCTTCCAGGCTTTCTTCGTCTTTGACGCATCGAGCAGCCCAGGGTAGCGCCTCCAAACGTTTCTCTGGTATGGGTTGTCCACAATCGACGCAATACCCATAGGTTCCGTTTTCAATACGCTTGAGTGCCTCTACTACTTCAGTTAAGAGAGCCTGCTCATTGACAAGCAGAGACTGCTCCTGCTGTATTTCTAAGAAGTCGACGGCGATCTCCTCAAAATCTTGAGGGCCATCGCTGGCCTCAATGGCATCCACGGGCCTGGGATGTGCTTCTGTTAAACTCGCAATATGTTTTACCAAATCCGCTCGTTTTGTTTCGAGTCGTCTTTTCATCAGTGTTAGATCGATGGTCATACGTCATTTGCCACCCTTTCTCTGCAATTTCTACTTCTCCTGTATTTTATCGCATTTGAAAGCCGAGGAACAGTGTTTTTCAACGCTGTGAGCGTTCTGTGATGCCCTCTGCCAATGTATACACGTTTTCATTGGGTCATTATAGCATAGACTACACTTGACAATACGGAAGTGCGCGGCAAATGTCTAACGAATGTTCCCTTCTTCTCATTTGTGTTATGCTAGTGATGACAGTTACCGGCAAGGAAGAAGATATCTCTTAAGTCAGAAAAAACGAGGAAAATGTCATGACTATACCACAGCATCAGAACAATGTGCCTAGTGACACACCAATTATTGAACAGGATATACCCTCGGTATTTAGCGATTTCGACTTGTATCTTTTCGGCCAGGGGAAGAATTATCGGATTTACGAGAAGATGGGGGCACATGTACGTACTGTCAACGATGTTTCGGGTGTTCACTTTGCCATATGGGCACCGAACGCCCTGGCGGTCTCGGTCGTTGGAGATTTCAATAATTGGGAGCGCGGAAAGAATCCAATGCACCTGCGGCACAAGGACCTGGGGGTTTGGGAATGCTTTGTGCCTGGATTGCAGGCTGGTGCTCTATACAAGTATGCGATCTTCTCACGTTACAATAACTATACTGTCGAGAAAACTGATCCCTACGGTTTTGCCGCGGAATTGCGTCCGCTGACAGCCAGTATCGTGGCAGAAATACATCAGCATGAGTGGCAAGATGATGACTGGATTCAGCAGCGCTTGCAACGGCAACAGACAAGCTCGCCTATTTCCATCTATGAGGTGCATCTTGGCTCCTGGCGACACATTCCCGAACGGCGCGTGGAGGGTAATCCCGAAGAGAGTCGCTTCTTAACGTATCGTGAGTTGGCACATGCTCTGGCCGCATATGTCAAAGACGTGGGCTTTACTCATATTGAACTGATGCCCGTATCAGAATATCCTCTTGATGGCTCCTGGGGTTATCAGGTCACGGGTTACTATGCCCCTACCAGCCGCTTCGGACCTCCCGAAGATTTTCAATATTTCGTCGATTACATGCATCAACAAGGGATCGGCGTCTTGTTAGACTGGGTTCCTGCGCACTTTCCGAAAGATGGTCACGCACTGAGCTACTTTGATGGTACATACCTCTATGAATATGCTGATACACGCAAGGGTGAGCACAAAGAATGGGGAACGTTGGTCTTTAACTACGGGCGGAGTGAGGTACAGAACTTTCTCATCGCAAATGCGCTCTTCTGGTTACGAGAATATCATATCGATGGGCTACGCGTAGATGCCGTTGCTTCTATGCTCTATCTCGACTACCTGCGTAAATCCGGTGAATGGGCTCCTAACCAGTACGGTGGTCGAGAACATCTGGAGGCAGTAGATTTCCTGCGTAAGCTCAATGAGGCAGTATACGCCGAGCAACCTGGAACGCTGACTATTGCTGAAGAGTCTACAGCGTGGCCGTTGGTCTCTCGCCCTACGTACGTAGGCGGTCTGGGTTTTTCTATGAAATGGAACATGGGCTGGATGCACGACATGTTGGAGTATATGCACCTGGATCCCATCTTTCGTCGTTACCACCACAACCTCATCACCTTTTCCTTAATGTATGCGTATTCTGAAAATTTCATACTTCCGCTCTCACATGACGAGGTTGTTCACGTCAAAGGCTCGTTGATCAATAAAATGCCTGGCGACCTGTGGCAACGTTTCGCAAACTTACGCACATTCTTTGGGTATATGTGGGGGCATCCAGGGAAAAAACTGCTATTCATGGGTGGTGAGTTTGGACAATGGCATGAATGGAATTATGCAGAGAGCCTGGATTGGCATTTACTTGAATCACCAAGTGATCCTCATCATGCACAATTGCATGACTTTGTACGTGATTTAAACAAGATTTACCAACAAGAACCAGCTCTCAGCATCTTAGACAGCGATCCCGAAGGATTTTCCTGGATCGACGTGCACGACTCCGATAATAGTGTGGTGTCTTTTATGCGTCGCGGGAAGAATCTGGACGATACGGTCATCTTTGTGTGTAATTTCACTCCTGTTGTCCGGCATGGATACCGCCTGGGCGTACCTTTCGCGGGAGGATATTACGAAATAATCAACAGTGATGCCGATCGCTATGGTGGTAGTGGTCTGGAGAATTTGCAACCAATGCCCAGCGGTCCGCTATATTGGCAATCTTGCCCGCATTCTATACAGTTAACCTTACCTCCCCTCGCCACCATAGTATTAAAAGGCCGGCCTGACCTCGCGGAGGAGGTTCAAGATGACGAATGAGAAAAGGCATCGGGATAACCACATTACTCGCTTTTTGTTGCCGCTCATGTTATTATACTGAACGGGCGGGCCAGGGACCAATAGTCTACTTCTTACTTTTGAAAGATGTAACAGTAGAATTAGAGAAAATCAATGAGTCGTAATAGTAATCAAATGAGAAATGGGTCAAACAATCGAGGGAAAAAAGCAGCGGACCGCTATCATTCACTAAGAGGCAAGGGCCGGGGGGCGACAGAAGATGAACGATTATTAACTCGCCCTGCACAACCATTGATTAGTCCATCTGAAGGGGTGCCACAAGAACAGCAACGAGTGGATGAACACGCTTTAGAGCGTGCCTTACATTTCGATTTTACCATCACTGATCCCTGGCGCGTGATGCGGATTATGAGTGAGTTCGTCAATGGCTTTGATGCTCTTGCTTCTATACCCCCCTGTGTGACTATTTTCGGCTCAGCACGTACACTACCTGATGATTCTGTGTACATAGCAGCAGTTGAAACCGCGCGTCTGTTGGCAAAAGCCGGCTTCGGTATCATTACTGGCGGGGGACCTGGTATCATGGAAGCAGCAAATAAAGGTGCGCAGGATGGGGGAAATCTCTCTATAGGCTGCAATATCGAACTCGCTTTCGAGCAAGTTCCTAACCAGTATCTCGATATCTCACTCGACTTTCGCTACTTCTTTGTGCGTAAGACAATGTTCGTCAAATACTCAAGTGCCTTTATCATCTTTCCTGGCGGATTCGGCACAATGGATGAGCTTTTTGAAGCACTTACACTCATTCAAACAAAAAAAGTGAGCAACTTTCCGGTGATTCTCTATGGTTCAAAATACTGGGAAGGCCTCTTAAATTGGATTCGTGAGACGATGCTGGCGGAGGAGAAAGTTTCAGTGGACGACGTAACATTGTTGCGCATTTCTGATGACCCGGAAGAAATTTGTAGGATGGTCTGTGAGGCCTATCAGGAGAACTACCATATGGAAAAACATGATCCACATCGTGAGAAGTCAATTCGTTGATGCAGTCACCCCCTCTGATCACATTATCGCTCCGCCGCAAAGGCTACAAAAGCGTCGATTTGTCTGTTCACGGCCACAGTGTGGGCATCGAGTGAGTTTGGTGTCTGGTGAGCTTGAAGACGGGTTATTTTTATTCCTGTCTTCTGACCTGGTCCCGCTGTGTGTATCTGCTCTTGTGCGGCTATAGCGTCCATCAAGGATATCTTTGTACTCTCGGCTCTCTGACCAGTTCATGATTTCGCGAGCGCGTACAATGGTCAACGGGTGGGCCACCGGTACGACCAGGAGCATTTTGTAAATCCTGTCAAGCAGATTCGCGTCCACCGCTTCATAAAGTTCGGCCTGCTTTAAGAACTCACTGGCATCCAGTTGATTGCGTTGAAAAAGCGTTCCGCCGGCAAACTTCATCATTAACGAGAGCATTACCTGTGAATCCTGTACCACAAGTAAGGCAGCACGATCTCCAGTAAATTCTGACATGCGGTACCACTCAAGAAGCGCCGCTTCGAGAGAGCGTCCAACCAACCGGCCAACCCCAAGAGTCATATCACTTATCAATGTGAGTACAAGCGAAATGCAGAGGGCCATCGTTCGATAGAGGACATGTCCAGATTTGATGTGACCGAGTTCATGAGCTATGACAGCCATAACTTCATCTTCATTCATTAAATCTAACAAGCCACTGGTAAGGATAATATAGGGGCGGACATGGCCACTTGTCCAGGCATTGGGGAGCGGATTTTGCGCAACGTAGAACTCTGGTACGCGCATATCAAGAATAGCGCAGGCCTCACGCAGCTGCACGTATAATTGAGGGCATTGCGTCCTGGTCACTCGCACCGTCTGAGCAACATTTTGGATATAGGCTACGCGTTCGGGATACAACTCAATGAATTTACGTACAATAATATCAAGACCGGGTACTTTTTGTAAGGCGTTGAGTGCAGCGCGATCATAGGGGTGTTGAAGGACTGTGGAATCCAGACCAGGAAACCGTCGCCGCGCCTTAGGCTGTGCAGCAGACATGCAAGGCTCCTTCTAAGTGTATATGAATGGAGTGCCTCCTCGTCGAACTCAAGGTGACTGGCACGCATAAAGTATACCATATACCCACTAGCAGGTGTTTTTGGCGGCCTTCCCCCGTTCAGATTGATACAGGTTTATACACCCCGTTAGAAATATGCAGAGTCGGTAGAAACGATCTCTCAACTCTGAATTACCTGTGCCAGAATGCGTATTCCAGCGTCTATATCGTTAGGCGTGGCACAACTAAAGGCAATGCGTAGGTTGTGTTCGCCATCGGAAGGATTCACGAAAAACCCTTCTCCTGCCGACAGCAATACCCCCTCTTGAAGCGCCAGGCGCTTGACGTGTTGAGCAAAGACATGCTTCGGCAAACTGAGCCAGATGAAAAAGCCACCCGCAGGATGCGTCCACTCAACATCAGAAGGCATATACTTCTCTAGAGCTGACAGCGCTATGTCACGGCGCATTTTGTAGAGTGACCGCACGTACGAAATATGCGTTTCCCAATTTCCTCTCTGACAATACTCAGCAACGATTCGTGCTGAGAATGGATTCGCGCCACCTCCCATTTGCGTCGTTCCACAGTTGATACAGCGCTGGATAGCGTCCTCTGAACCGAGCAACCATCCAAGTCGCAATCCGGGTGCCAGCGTCTTCGAGAAGCTGCCAATGCTCAACACCTGCTCATCGTCCGCCGGGAATGGGAGCGTATGTCGCGCGGAACGCAGTGGAACTTCCTTTACCGACATAGCGACGCGGGCGGAGAGTGCAAAGAAGCTGGAAGGTACTGCACCGTCAAATGAGAGATCGCGATAGACATCATCCTCCACAATGAGGAAGCCATAGTGGCGAGCCATCCTGATAATCTCGTTGCGTCGTGCTTCGGATAACGTACTGCCTGTCGGGTTGTGAAAGTTCGGTATGGTATAGAGGAAGCTCGGAAATTTGCCGCTCGAGTGTAGCTGTACTACTTGTTTTTCTAGTTCGTTTGTGATGAGGCCATCTTCGTCCATGGGAATTGAGCACAACTCAATCTGATGATCCCGAAAAATGTGAATGGCGTCTACGTAGGTGGGTGCTTCAACCAGCACCACTCCTCCCGGTCTGGCATATAGCCGTACGAGCATATCTACGGCGTGAGTTGATCCTGCTACCAACATCAGGTTACCAGAATGAAGAGAGAGGCTCTGTTCCCGATTGATTTTTTCTACGAGAAAAGTGATAAGGCTTTGCGTTCCTCGCTCCGGGCCGTACTGGAGTCCTGTATAGGCTTGAGGAGAACTCAGGACGTATTCCATGGTATTGCGCAGTTCAGGGGTCAGAAGCGTCTCTGGGTCTGGATGGCCAAGCATCAGAGAAATTGTGTTCTGTGCCATTCCTTGAGGTAATTCATTTGAGGTCATTGAATACTCTTTTCGCTATCACTATCATGGATTCAGTGGTCATTCGTACATAGTGGTCGTTCTGGCATGGTCTAGTATGTGCAAAGAACAAGCTTTTCGTATTGCTCGCCATTATATCATACCTGCTCAGTGCTCTTAATAAAGGAGAGATGCAAAGGACTCAGACTTTTGATAGAGCGCGTGCCTACGCCTAAAGTCTGAGTCGAAATCAGTCATATGGCAGATGCATAGCACATCTCCAAAACCTTATACTTACCCTATCAATAGCATAAAAGCATTTTGCTGATAAAAGGAGATTACCATGAATTCAAATATGCATGAGCAAGAGTATGCTGAAATGGCAAGGCCGTTGGAGTCACTTCCGACGGAAATGGAGCTTCTCACCCAGTGGGGTTTTAACGCAGAGGAAATCGCTTCACTGCTCTGGCTTCGTCAGTGGTACCAGAATGGTGGCAGTGATCGTGCCGCAATAGTGCGTCACCTGGAATTTCTCCGGCTCCTTGTTATCAGCGGAGAACTCGAGTTGTAGCTAGAAGCATGTGAAAGAGGTTGCTTGATGTAATATACGCAATGGCTATAGGAAATGACCTGCGAAAAATCTTAAATCTTCCACCACTGCCTATGCCAGCTCCTCGCCTCTTTCAAAGTATGCAACGTCTCAACCGAAAGAATCGTCTTGCAGCGCTCAAGTTCCGACGACGTGTCAAATAAATCGGTGATGCCTAGATCAACACCGAGCAGTGGCTCCACAGCAGCAACAGTACAATATGGCACGTACGCAGCGCTATAGCCACCTTCCTGGAGCATCACCAGTCGTCCGCCGCAAACCTCTTCGGCAAGTTCTACCATGCGTTCCGATATATGGCGGAAGCCCGCCATCGTCATCATCATTTGAGCCAGAGGGTCAAGCCAGTTCGCATCCTGGCCAGCCGAAATGATAATCAACTGTGGACGATATCGTAGCCCGATAGGCACAACAAGTTGCTCAAATGCAGCGCCGTACCCCCTATCTCCCGTTCCTGCCGGTAAAGGAATATTCACAGTATAGCCAGCACCTGCGCCGCTCCCGACCTGCTCTAATTCCCCCGAGAGTTTAGGATACCAGTTATGCTGGTGCAAAGAGACAAATAAAACAGTTGGATCCTGATAAAATGCGTCCTGCGTACCATTGCCATGATGCACATCCCAATCAACGATCATGATACGCTCAAGCCCGAACACCCGACGCGCATAGTGGACAGCGATTGCCACGTTCGAAAAAACACAAAAACCCATCGCCCTATTTTTGATCGCATGATGGCCAGGAGGTCGCAAGAGAGCATATGCGTTCCGAACCTCACCGCTCATTACCGCGTTAACAGCATTCATCGCTCCCCCTGCCGCGTAGAGTGCTGCCTCAAATGAACCCCTACTCAGTGGAGTATCTATATCCGCTTCGCCCCAGGAGCCTTTCATCGACCCAACGCCTTCGGAAAGCGCGCGTATACCGGCAATATACTCACGAGTATGGTAGACGGTAAGTTCATCCTCACTCGCTGCACGAGCTAGAATTGGGGACATCTGCGCAGTCAAACCTGATCCGTCAAGAAACTGTTTGATACGTTGTGTAATGAACAAAGACGAAGGATGCGGCTCTGGAGCTAAAGTAAATGAGCCGTCGCGCATCATTACCGTGGCCTGTACGCCAGTATCATGGCCTAGATATCGTTCATCGAAGATGAGACCAGTAGTAGAAGCAAGCATCGAAGGATCCCTTTCTGGCAAAGAGACTTTATCTCATCATACAATATAGAGGAAACACCATTTCATCTTCCATATGCGACGTCACGAAGAGCTTTGTATTACCATATGGAAAAGCAGTGCACAGGAAATCAATTATTGCACACAAAGCCTGAAAGTGGTAGTATAGCCATAGATGGATCAGCATAACAACAATAAAAATAGTATAGATGACATTGATCAGCGTATTATTGAAGCGCTGCAACAAGATGGCCGTCGCCCATTCACAAAAATAGCTGCCGATCTGGGTATATCTGAGGCGAGCGTACGACAACGCGTTTCAAATCTCATCAATAACCAGGTTATGCAGATCGTTGCTGTCACTAATCCCATTAAGCTTGGCTTCTCGTTGGCAAGCATGATAGGGATTCGCGTATCTGGTGATCGCCTGATGGAGGCAGCGCAAGAAATCTCTGCATTTGACGAAGTGATTTACCTTATCCTCTGTACGGGCAGCTTTGATATGTTAGCAGAGGTCGTTTGCCGTGATAACGACCATCTACTCAAGTTCCTCACGGAGAAACTTTACAAGGTCCCAGGGGTGCAACAGGCCGAAACCTATATGTATCTCCGCGTTTGTAAACAAAATGACTGGGCCTTCCTCTCGCAAGCACGTGTCTCTCCCTCGTCTCCGCATGTTCACAGCAACCCATCCTTTGAGCAATAAGATGGACGCTTTATTGAACAATTGGTTCTATTCTGCGTTGCAAACAATGACATGTCTTC
>VBHI01000323.1 GCA_005881495.1 Chloroflexota bacterium | reverse complement strand
CGAAGGAGACACCTTCTGAAATGATGGAAACGGTTCCGTCGGGTACCATACTCCACGGACGCTATCGCATCGAGCGCGTGCTGGGCAGCGGGGGTTTTGGCCATGTCTATTTAGCCATAGACCTGAGAACGAACCAGCAATACGCCATTAAAGAATATTTTGTAACTGGCGCTAGTGGTCAGGCTCAGCTCCAGCATGAG
>VBHI01000322.1 GCA_005881495.1 Chloroflexota bacterium | reverse complement strand
CTATGGAAATACGAGAGCAGCTCCCAACTGTAACGGAAGTTCGGAATCTCGAGCACGTTGGTTTTTCGAGCGAGGAGATCGCTAGCCTCTTCAGATTAAAAGAACTCTATCAGCGAGGAGCCTACCAGGAGGCCACTCCTGAATTCAAGCGGCTGGCGTTTGTGCGCTGGCTCTACGAGCAGGGTCGCCTGCAAAGCTAAACCATGGTCATGGCGCATGCGCCAGGGAGGATTGGGTATGGGACAGAAACAGTATCTATCGTTTATCGTCTCACGTCTAGTCGACAACAGGAGCAGATTATGAGCCAGTTACAGTTATCGCTGCTTGGTACACCAGTAGTGAAGCATGGTGAGCGCACGCTCACCTTCTCCACGCGCAAGGCGCTGGCCCTGCTTGCCTACCTGGCGGTGGAAGGTGGAATGCACCCGCGCAAAACCCTGTCCGAATCGTTCTGGCCAGAACTGGATGCCGAGCACGGGCGCGCAGCCTTACGGGCTACCCTGTTTGAGTTGCGCAAGCTCCTTGAGCGCTCCCACGGACCAGGCGAGCGGGCTCACCTGCTGGTTGAGCGCGATACACTTGGATTCGACCAGGGCAGCCCCCTCGTCCTGGACCTCCGTCTCGTCGAATCTGCCAGCAAGCAGGTAGGGCGCGGGATTGAACCGCTCGTGGGCCAGGCGCGTGAAGCGTTGCTGCAGCAGCTCGAGCAGGCCACGCGCCAGGTTCGTGGTCCTTTCCTGGCAGGCTTCACGCTGCGCGACTCGCAATTCTTCGACGATTGGACGCGCCAACAACGAGAGTACTGGCACCTGCGAGTCCACCAGCTCTTTGATGCCTTGTCGATGCTGTACGAACGGGCGGGGGATGCGGCGCGTGCCATAGAAACTGTGACCCGCTGGTTAAGCTTCGATCCACTCAATGAAGAAGGCTACCGGCGGCTGATGCGGCTGCGCTTCTCCCAGGGAGATCGTGTAGGGGCCTTACGAGCGTACGCCAACGGCCGCGCCGTGCTGGCCGAGCAACTGCAAATCGAGCCTGAACCTGAGACGGTGGCGCTGGCCAAACGCATTCGCCACACCGCTCCTGTACGAGCGCCTCAGGTTCGCAGTCTTCTGCCTTCTCACGCTTCACCAGGACAGCCACCGGCGAACCTGCTGGACGGCCCGTTCCTGGGACGAATGGCCGAGTTCGGCACCTTGATCGAGTGCTACCAGCGTGTGCATGCGGGTCAGCCTCAGCTCGTCCTGCTCCTGGGGGAAACCGGGATCGGCAAAACGCGCCTGGCCACCGAGTTTGCAAGCTGGGCACAGGCGCAGGGGGCCGATGTGCTGGTAGGGAGAGCCCTGCAAACCGGGAGACAGCTCCCCTACCAGCCACTCATCGATGTCCTGCGCCGCCAACTGGAGCAGGAACATGCCCCCGATGATTTACTCAGCGATGTCTGGCTCGCCGAACTCTCCCGCTTGCTGCCTGAGCTACGCGACTGCTATCCCGATCTGCCCGTCCCCTCGACGGATGAGGCACTTGGACACAATCGCTTATTTGAGGCCACCGCTCGTCTCGTCCAGGTATGGGCCGGTCGGCGTCCCCTGGTGCTCTTGCTCGATGATATGCAGTGGGCAGACACAGCGACGCTCGACCTGCTGCTCTACCTCGCGCGGAGCCTCGCCGAGCAGCCTGCTCCGGTACTGCTCCTGCTCAACCTGCGTACAGGAGCCGAGAGCTGCACCGTCGCGCAGTCCACCTGGTTGATGGCCCTCAAGCGAACGCGCATTCCGTTGACCGTGCTGGAACTCGCCGCTTTCTCACAAGAAGAGACGCAGCGCTTCGTGCAGGAGCTTGCGTGGGCAGAGCAGCCACTCGAGGTGGAGAACACCAGCCCACTCGAAAGAGGCTCCCAGCATGGGGAAGCCTCACTCTCTCGAGATGCTCTAGTGGCTTTCGCCAACTGGCTCTATTTTCAGACTCGTGGACAGCCGCTTTACCTGGTCGAGACCCTCAAAGGGTTGCTCGCGCGCGAGATTATCGTTCCTTCGCTTCAGGAGAATGGCTCCTGGGGGCTGGTGCTCTTGACCGGGCTGCTGGCGCAGACACCGGTAGGTGAGCTGATCCCCGCGAGCGTGCGTGAACTGATCCGCTTCCAACTCGCTCGGCTCACTCAAACAGCCTGGACATTACTGGTGGTCGGTGCGGTTCTGGGACAAGGACTTACCTTCGAGCATCTCATTGTGGTGGCCCAGCTCGATGAGCAAGAGGGGTTGCGTGCCCTTGAGGAACTACTGCGCAGAGGATTGCTGTGTGAGGCGACGCTGGTAGAAGAATCGCAGGCGGTTGATGGATACGCATTTCCTCGCGAGATGATTCGCGAAGTGGTGTATCAGGAGGCAGGGACGACCCGCCAAAGGCTCGTGCAGCGACGCGTGTTGCTCGTCATGCGAGAAGAGGAGGCCCTCCTCCTTCATCCCGCTCCCGACAATGGGAATGCATCAGCAGAAACCATGAATGGGCAGGGACGGTGGGTTGCGGCTGGAACTGTTGGTGCAGATTTGCACAGGGCCTTCGCAAAGAATTCTTCGTGCGCGACCGGAAGAAAATCAGACGCAGGAGCAGGCGGGCAGACCTTACTGGCCGACCGTGAATGGGGTGCAAGGGGACATGTTGCTCCAGACTTTCCAAGATCACCTCCAGGCAGAACTTTCCAGAGCTTTTTTGAGATTCGCTGAAGAGGAGGGAAATCACAATGGCAAATCAGCAACAGTTGGACCTGTTAAAGCAGGGGGTAGCCACCGCCTGGAACACATGGAGAGAAGAGCATCCCGACACGCCGATCACACTGAACGGAGTTGACTTGAGCGAGGCCAACCTGGGCGAAGTCAATCTTGCCCGGGCAGACCTCAGCCTTGCCAATTTGAGCCGGGCCGATCTCAATAATGCGAATCTGAGCCAGGCCAGGCTTGCCCAGGCCAATTTGAGCGGGGCCAATCTTGCTGGGGCCGATCTGAGCGATGCGGATTTACGCGAGGCCAATCTGAGCACTGCCGATCTCAATGGTGCTGACCTGACAGGAGCCAACCTGCAGGGTGCGGATGTGCGCGAAGCTCTACTGGAAGAGGCTACGTTGGAAGGAGCGCTCATCACTTCGGAGCAACTGAGCCAGGCCAAAGTGGGACCTGACAAAATGTAGCCATTTCGTAGAGCGAAACCTGTATGTTTTTTACGAACTAACTAACGCTTCCTTTCACGGGGTGCGCATATCATGGAGGGTGAGAGTAAAAAATGTTTCCCCAACTGACGCGGTTGAAACACTCGGTGTGTTCTCGCTGTTTACCTCTTATCCCTTTTGCCAGGTGGCGCGAGGATGTGAGAGGAGATGTCAAGTACAGTGGTCTATCGTTTTTTGTTGTCGTTTCATAAGGAGGAACAACATGCAACAAGTTTTGAGTAACTATCGGACAATGTTTTTGTTTCGCGGCATCTTTGCCGTCCTGTTCGGCATCATAGCGCTTGTCTGGCCGCATATGACGCTGTCAGTCCTGGTGTTCGTGTTTGGCGTGTTTGCCGTCATCAGCGGAATCACAGCCGTGGCAGCTGCCCTGCGGAACACTGGAGAGCAGGGATGGGGATTTCTCCTCTTCGAGGGCATCCTGGGTATCCTGGCGGGGACAGTTGCCCTGGCATGGCCGGGCATCACAGCGCTCGCTTTCCTCTACCTGCTGGCGGCCTGGGCGATCTTGACTGGCGTTTTTGAGGTTATAGCTCCACTCGCCTATCCGATGAGCGGTGGGCGCGCAGTGTTGACAGCGCTAACAGGAGTCATCTCGATCATCTTCGGCATCCTGATTGCTGCCCAACCTTCGTCTGGGCTGCTCGCCGTTGTCTGGCTGATTGGTGTCTACGCGATTTTGTTTGGGATTATGTACATCGTGATGTACTTCCAAACACGCTCCCTGGCTGCAAGCCTGGCCTGAACAGCGAACATAGAGGCGATATCCTGCTCGCGATCTACTCCACATAGGCTTGGATCGTGAGCGGGGATTGCGGTTCTCCAAGAAAATATGCAGTGGAATGAGGAGAGGAATATGCAGCGGTCTGGCAAAGAAGAAAACGAACGGAAGCAGGCACGCCTTCCAATGACTGAAGGCACCGAGCAAACAGCAGGAAGCGCTCCAGAGACTCAACAGCGCCGCAGGAGAGCAGTCGGATGCTTGCTCCAGGTGTTGGCGCTACAAATCACGCTGTTTGGACTGCTGGCCTGGTTCGTCCATGTCCACCCCATCTTGCCTCTCGATGTAGCGATTACGCGCTCATTTCAACAGAATCAGGCTCCGTGGCTGCGCATCACGATGCTCGCCATCAGCTATCCTGGGAATTCACTCCTCCTGCCTGCCCTTGTTCTCCTGACAGCAGTGTTTTTCTGGCTAAAAGGCTTTCGTTTAGAGGCGGTGCTGGTTGGTGGGCTTTCGACCGTCAGTTTGCTCCTCAACCTCCTGCTGAAAGTGCAGGTCAGCCGGCCACGCCCAACGGCCAATCTCGTCACCATCGTACAGGCAGCCGTGGGATACAGCTTCCCGAGCGGCCACGTGATGGCCTACATCGCGTACTGGGGCCTGCTCTTCGCTTTCGGCGTCATGCTCTTCGAGGGAAGGCATTGGTGGCGGACGGCCCTCCTGACGACCTCGGTCGCGTTCGTGGTGTTGATCGGCCCCTCTCGCGTGTACCTGGGTGACCACTGGGCCAGCGATGTCTTGGGTGCTTACTTGATCGGCGGGGTATTATTAGGCCTTGCCGTGGGTATCTATCTTCCCCTGAAAGAGCGCGGCGTGCTGGAGACACCAGATGCACATGCCCGCATGAAGGAAAAGAAAGCGTTGCGGTCATTTCCGACAAAGAGGTGGTTTTGAGCTCGCGAAACCTCCAGGAGCGTCTGTTTCTGGCTAAGCGAAACATTGCATACGCAGGAGCGCAGGGAAAAGGGAGTACAAAGCATGTCTCCACATACGACTGATATAGAACACGGGAAGTCATCAACTGATGCATCCCCTTCTGGCCGCTCCCGGCTGAGGAGACTCATCAACGCTTTGACGGTCCTGGCGTTTGTAGTCATTGGATCGGTTGCACTGTACGCGATCTCATTGATCGTAACGGCGGTCATTGTCCTGCTGCTTTCCGCGCTGTTCGCCTACTTCATCTATCCGCTTGTGCAGTTTTTCCAACGCCGCCTCACACGGCCTCTGGCAATCGCCGTTGCCTTTCTCCTGGTAGCTGGTGTCCTGGCTGTGGTTCTGTTTATCGTGGCTTCCTCCCTCAATCCGCAAGTAGCTTCGCTCGCGAAATTTATTCAATTTCTTATGAGCCCTGCGGGAGAGCGTCGGATTCAATCGTTCATTGCTTTTTTGGGAACGTTTGGCATTACCAAAGATCAGGTTGACCAGCTCAAGAACCAGCTCTTGTCTCAAGCGCAGGGCGCTCTCCCAGGGCTGCTTCCTTTTCTGATCGGATTGTTCAGCAACATCCTCAACTTCATCATCGTGATAACGCTCAGTGTCTATTTTGTCCTCGACGGCCCTCGTATCATTCGCTGGCTGAGCCTCAAAACTCCGGCAAATCAGAGGAGCATCTAGATACACCCGCCCCAGATGTAAGACCATGATATTGAGTTTGAAGCAGCTTGTAGGGAAGTGCTCCAGCACCAGAATTCTGCTTCGGAGATATTCCATCTATGGATAACGATTCATTGTTACAAGCGTCGCGTAAGAAGCCCTCCCCTGGGAAGGCAATCGTAGTAGCCTTGCTAGGACTACATGGTATATTCCTGATCATCATAGGCTTGATCGCTTTTTTCGGAGGCTTCGTTGGGGTCTATGACGTCTCGAATGGTCACACTACGCCAGGTGCTATTGTCGCTATTCTGGGAGCGGTTCTGGCGTGGATTTTTCTCCTGGGAGGGATTGTTTCCTTGCTCTGTGCACAGGGATTGTTGACGTGGCAGCGCTGGGCACTCTGGTTGACGATCGCCCTCGAAGTCACCAATCTGTTTGTGGGAGGTTGCGCGCTGATGCTGCGGCTGTTCGCCCCGTGGCCCATTGCTTTGAGCATGATTGTCGCAGGAGGTATCCTCCTCTCTGTACTGATAGTGATACGCACTCGCCCGCTTTCCGACTGATGATGCTTACTCGGAAAGCGGGCCAAGCTCACGGGCAAACATGACTGCCCGCTTCCGATTGCTGCTCCTCGGCTTTGTTTGAGGGAACATGGTTTCCGAAGAAAAATTTTCACGCCTCTTCCCACGCTTTTCTTCACGCGCTCCGATTAAGCTGTGAATGTACTACCTTGCATCACTGCTGAGCGCAGCGCACTTCTTGCATCTTGTCTGGGCGAAACTAGAACGCTGTTCGTTGGCAAGATAGCTACCAGTAAGAACGCAGTTCTTTGCAGTGCTGGCATCAAGGTACTCGAGCACTGAATAGCAGAGCGAACTCTGTTACATGTGTGATCACATGGTCAGGCGCTCTCCAGTACACAGAGCAGTTGGTGCGGATACATGTCCTGGCCCATGCGCATGGTTCCCAGGAGAGAGACGTATGGCCGCACCCTCGCACATGTCGTTTGTTTGAAAAGAAGGAGAAAAATTCTATGGCAAACATCTTCGAAACCGCGCGTGCCGAACGCGCATACAACAAGTACGTCAAAGGACTGGAGTCCGTGGCCGGTCTTGTTGATACCCTCAGCGGACCGGGGCCATTCACCATCTTCGTTCCTACGGATGCCGCTTTTGACAGCTTGTCTGATGACGAGCAGGCCACTCTTTTCGCGGACCCAGGAAAGCTGGCCAAAGTACTCAAGTATCACATCGTGCCGGGCTATTATACGGCAGACGACCTGCTTGATCGCCTCTTCCTCAAAACGCTCGAGGGGCAGCGGCTCAGAGTGTGGTCGGATGTCTCGGAGGTTCCGCTGGGGGAGGAAGAAATCGCTACCGGCGGAGACGCGCTGAACTATATCGCTTCCGACACGGTGACCACCTCTGTCCGAGAAAGCATCAAAATCAATGGTGGGCATGTGGTTCAGGCAAACATGATCGCGGACAACGGCATCATGCACGTCATCGACAAGGTGCTCATCCCACAATTCACTATGCTCTAAAAACACGTAGCACACCGTTCGTTCCGGGCCGCAAGGATCTGCCAGAACCTGGACCTGACCTGGAACGAGCGGGTGAATGCAGCGACTTCTCAAGAAACGAGAGAGTACGAGAATCGTGTGCAACGCCTATAGAGAAGACAACGCATGCGGACAGAGAGGAGCAGCACATGTTTGAAGCAATCTTCAGGATTACCGCCCAGGTCAAAAGCAACGCACAAGGGCAGCGCGTCTTTCGTGTCACAGTGCGAGAAGCACCCGCCAACGACGCGGAGTACTTGTCTCGCCTGGAGACAATATACCAGCAAGAAGTGTACTCTTCGCTGCGGGCTGGTGATGACTTGACGGTCGCGGTTCGGCTCGACCTTCCACCCAGGGAGGTGGAACGAATCGTACACCTGCGCGAAGACCGGCTCTTTGAGGGGGAGGGTATGCCGCAGGCCGAAGCGGACCCGCTTCCTTTCATGCGGGCGTTCTATGAGCCGTTGATGCAGCGGGTGGAACCAGGTGATGTCTTTACGATCACGTTCCGGGTGCAGCGCCCTTAGCAATTCGTTGCGTGGCTCTCCTGAAAGCTGAAGCGACGGGATGGGTGGCTCACTTGGTCAGTAGAGCCTGTAGTACAGTATCCTGGTTTTCCTCCCTTCGCCCGCTCAGGCACCGATCGAGGCATGAGGTCCGGGTCCCAGGCCGTGAGTTGCCTCGCTATTATGCTAACCAACCAGGCGATCGTAACCGATCAACTTGTGCAAAATCGCTTCATTCTTTTGCGTGGGTATTATATCGATCGTTTTTCATATAAGGGCGTCCTCAAGGAACGTCCTCTGTTCATGTACGCAATAGGCGATCAATGCCTCATTGCTGAATTCTCCACCGATATCAGCAATGATCCCAGGATTAGAAATTGGAGCAGCGTGCACAAATGATGCAGATACCGATGAACAAGACTTGGTAATAAGTCATATCCAGTATTGGCGAGCTTTCCTTTGTAGGAAATACGCAGGGGATTAATGATTATTCTCTCAGTTTCTGGTCTGCGAGATATGATACCTTTTGCTTGTTCAAACATTGGAGCAGCCAGCGTTTGCTCAATCATGTTGACAAATTGTATTGACCAGTTGCAAGGCCCCATATACCAACTCTCTTCCGTCGATTTCTGAAAGTGGTTCGCAGCATAGTGCCAGATGTACCAACGGATATCATCGAGAATGACATGTCCAACCCGAATATCTTTCGTGAGCGGATACGGCAAAAAGATACCACATCCAATATGCCAAGTGACCAGGCGGCGTTCACGACACACCTGCAGTATTTCTTCTGAAGTGAGAGGTCGCCCCAGCTCAGTAATACCGTTGAGTCCATACTTAAGGAGGATGAAAAGGCCGATAATTCGCAAGGGTGTATCTTTCGACT
The DNA here is from genome assembly GCA_005881495.1 of Chloroflexota bacterium. The sequence continues at coordinate 10,687 of VBHI01000322.1, read as the reverse complement.
TGCTTTCTCGATAATTGGTGGCCTTCATGGCTTGCAGAAACTGCTGGTACTCTTCAGGGCGACGATTACGCCACAGACGAGTCATCCCAGCGTACCCTTTGTTACGGATTGGTTTCAGTTGTAGTAACTCATCATACGATAGGTGAATAAGCCTTCTATCAAGCAGATAGATGAATAGAATGCCCCATGTAGAACTTGTATCCCTGCTCCATGTACCAGCGCGATAATCACGCCACCAAGCCGCGACGCTGCCTTTACGATAGACCTCCCATAGAAAGTGACCGAATACAGACCGTAGTAAGTAAATGTCAATTCCCCTTAAGCAGCGTAGCTGCCGTAAGAAAGGATCATTATCACTACAAGGTTGTTTACATCGAGGGCAAGTTTCACACGCAGGGGGGAAAAAATGTTGCCACAAGTTATCCAGGGTTTGGGTGAGCTGTTTCAAATTCCATCGCTCTACCAAAGGCGTAAGATCCTTTTTCCTGTATGCGTGAGCACTTCCCTTTGTGCCGAGTATCACCGGGAAGGCACCATTTTCTTGGAGGATTATATGAACACGAGTAACACTGTAACCATACAAATCCGCAAGCTCCTTTACGGTATAGAATTCTTTTGTGAGAGCAACTTGAGGAGGCAGATAGGGCCTTTGTAGTTCCTTTGTGAAGACTGGTAGCTGCCAATCTGTTTCTAACCAGGTAAAGAAATCAGTGATGAGTGCAAGGATATCGTTGTCCGGTACCTGCGGAGAGGTAGGAAACGGGAGGAATGTTGTGTGAGATGGCTGATTGTCCTCAGCCATTCGTTGGAACGAGACTGACATATGTATCCTTTCCTATATGCTGAAGGACTAAGTGCCTGGGCTGATGGTGTATCCTGATGTCGCCGAAACAGCTTTGAAGGCTGTTTCGCGTGAAACGCATCCTGTGTTAACAGACCATCATGCTTTTGATTTAGTTGTTGGATTGATAGGGGACGTTCAAAGCGTTCCAAGGGGTGAGAAGGAGGAAAATCCATGGGGAAATTGTCGGGAATATACTCTGCAATCAACCATTCGTAAAATGTTGAAAGTGCTGCAACACGCAGGTTCCGTGTTGCAGCGGATAACTGATGCTCCTTATTGCCTGCGGGGAGTTTGCCGGTCTTGCAGAGCGCCTGTCGTGCGCCTGAAGCTGAAGCTGGGATATCAAGCCAGGCAAAGAGCGCTCGCATATCAGTTCTTCCTAATGAAAAGAGTGATGGTTCAATGGATCAGAGCATCTCTGCTAATGCGAAGCAGCAGAATAAGTACTAAGTGGTGCATCCGCTAACTATGTAATAATTTAGAAAGGAATTTCTAGAAAAGGAGTGGAGAGGGAACTTGACTCTGAGATTGCGAGAACTCACGAAGGAAGAACACACCACATTAGAACAGTTGCTGCATGCGCGAAAGGTACCAGCAGGCAAACTGAAACGAGCCCAGATCATCTGGCTAGCGAACCAGGGGCTGCGTACCCCGAGATCGCTAAACGTCTCCAGGTTAGCGAACGCATGGTGCGCAATCGGCTTCACCGCTTTAATGAGCAAGGGGTGCAAGGATTAGAAGAAGCGCCGCGCTCAGGCCGTCTGGTGACCTACCAACCGGAGATTGTGAGCGAGATTATCCAGACGGCCCTCTAAGCCGCGCGATCTGGGGAAAGAGAACGCGACCTGGACGCTGGATCGGCTGGTGGACTACCTCCATCGGGTCAAGGGCATTCGCATGAAGCGCAGTCTCATCAGCGAGCTTTTCATTCAGGAAAGCCTCTCGTGGCGACATGAAGAAAGCTGGTTTGGCGAGCGGGTCGATGCCGACTCTGCCAGAAAAAGGGGGCCATCACCACGCTCTACACCGCTCCTCCAGAAGGAAGTCTAACGGTGTGTCTGGATGAAATGGGGCCCCAAGCCGTCAAAAGCTATCCAGGGAAGCACCTGGTGTATCCCGTAGCGACGGAAACCCAACCAGCAGGCAGAGCCAAGCAACAGATCGACAATGGCAGGCGCGGCAAAGCGGGCTATGTCTTTGGTGCGATGACATCTGCCGATGGTGAGGTGTTCACCGCGACCTACACCCGTCGGAAGCTGGTCAACTGGCTTGACTTTCTCAACCAAGTGGAGGAGTGGATCCCCAAAGACACGAATCGGGTGTACGCCGTGCTGGACAATCTCACCATGTATCGAGCCATGGATGTGCTCTTCTTCAATCTGGCGTATCCGCGCTGGGAGTTCGTCTTTCAGCCCACCTCTGCGGCGTATTTGAACCTGATCGAGCCATGGTGGAAGACCCTCAAAACGCTGGCCTTCAAAGGTCGACGCTTCGAAACCTGGCAAGAGATCGAAGAGGCGGTGCACAAGGCAACGGCCTCTTGGAATGCACACAGGCATCCGTATGTATGGGGACGCCGCAGGCGACATCGTCCTCACCGCAAGCCTGGCATTGCTCGACTCCCAATGGCCGCATGAACCTGCTTGTCTGTGCGATAATGAGACCAGCAGATGAGAGATATGCATGCGTTTTTCAGAGGGGAAGCCTTGGCCATGCACCAGGATCCGACGTCCCCTTTGGATGAGGTAGCTTTGAATTGGTGTCAGGACCCGACACCGGTTTCTGTGGTGACCACTGGTGCTTCGGTAGAAGAACAACAGACGCTCTACGTGGCCTCCTTCGACCATCTGCTCTACGTCGGCACAAGCGGCTCGGTCGATCACCCAGAGAAAAGCTACTGTTGTGCCATGGACACTGAAAATGGGACAGAGCTTGGCGGTACACCATGGGCAGCTATATTGGAACGGTCATCCACAACGAGCGTGTCTATGTCAGCTCGGGCGATCGGTACCTCTATGCCCTGGAGAAGTACATCGGAAATCCGCGCTGGAAATACCAATTTGTCTCCCCGGGACACTATCCTGCCACCATTGCAGAGAACGTCTTGTACATCAACACAGATGGAGCCTATGCGCGGAGCCTCGCGAATGGCGCAGTCCTCTGGCACCAGCATCTGGGGAGTAGTCCCAGTGTCTCTTTTACGCCATCGTTCGTCCTGGACAGGGTTGTCTATCTGGCGAGCATCGATGGACATAGGCAGAGCATTCTGTACGCGCTTAACGCCAGCGACGGAACTGAGTACTAGCATAACCACTATGCCCATCAGATAGCCCCGCTCGCCGTCGCTCGATAGTGCTTTTTCTCCTCCTTCGATACCAGACAGTCATACGGGAGGGGAGCATCGCGGCCATCTCCTCATGCAAACAAACACCACATTGATGCGCTCATTATTGCATTGAATGTAGTGGATACACCACTAAGCATGGTGTTGTCCAGCAACAATAACAAACAGTACTTTTGGGAAAGAAAATCAGGGTCAATAAAACCAATAAAAATATGCGTCCAATAGAGAAACTCTCACATCCACTGAAAGTAGGCTAGAGGTAGTTTAATAGATCGTAATATTATGCCAACCCGAGAAAATTGCAGTACACCTCCCCCAAGCATCGTAGCAGGATCAACGACTGGGGAGCCTGGCTGTGCTGCTCCAATCCTGCCTGCCTCTGGAATGGATCGAGAGACTATGCAGCCTCGTTGAATATTGCCCGCCTGGGAGCAGCCCTGATTCGTCACGCACAAGAAACTTCACGAGTAGTTCATCCTTCCATCACACACGCTTCTCTTCAACCCGTTTCGTATATCGGAACGCGGGCGGCGCTACGGTTACCGCCCCTGGCCTCTCGGGGCCACCTGATTGCATCAGGAAGGATCTACTGTAATGGTTGGCGTTTCTCCGTCAAGCTTCGTTCGTCGTATGCCACTCCGATCATGCTTCGTTTGTGTGGCTAAGGCGTGCGAAAGCTGAGGATAACACAATATAACAGTAGCTTTTAGTAACGGTAATAAGACACTTCACTTGTAAGTGGTATATACTGCAGTGGCGGAAAATCTAGTGGGGGTCGGTAATGCAGATTGAAGAATTCATCTTTCACGCCTCCCTTCTTTTACCGCCTGACCCCCTTCCTAGCCGAGCCCCTCATCTGGCTCCTGGGGCCTTTGCACACAGGCTCTTAAAGTAAAGAGCAGACCAGTAGTCGAGGTTCTCTTTTCAGAGAAAGTCCAGCTTTTTAACCGTTGTTTCTGCTGAACGGATAGGCAATCTCGCCATAGAGGGAGTGGTAGCGTGCGGAGGCGGCGGTGAGACCGCCACCGGGGCGCGGCCGGAAACGAATGTGCTTGTAGCCCGGGGTGCCAGGTTCAATCCCCGCCACCACCTGGTAGAGCCAGCTTCCCACGGCCCCTTTTGAATAATGGTTCAGCGATCCATGGGGGATACCATCTTCCCCTATCCCATCCCAGTCCTCCCAGATGGTGGTGGCTCCCTTTTTGACCTCGTAGAGCCAGGAGGGAATGGTGTCCTGCTTGAGCAGGGCATACGCGACCTCCAATTGGCCGTTCTCACTGAGGACGTGACACAGGAACGGGGTGGACAGAAATCCCGTGCCCAGATGATCGTCGTTTTCCTGAATCAGCCTCACCAGGTGGTCTACCGCGGCTCGTTGCAGTGTCGGGGGCACCAGGTCTAATGCCAGGGCGCGGACATAGGAGGCTTGCTTGTCTGGGTGCATCTGCCCGTCTCGCCCAATGAACGTGGCCTGATAGGCATCCTTAATCCTTTGGTGCAATGTCTTATGTGCACCAGGAGGGGGACAGTGAATCGGGAGTTCATGGTCATAGGAACCTCCAGACGGATAGATAAGCAACTTGATGACCGCACTTGAAGCGTCACGCCCACCTTTGAGCCATTGACGAACGGCTCCTTCGCTGACTCCAGGGTACGTCGGCGCCTGCCACGAACCCTCAGCCAGGGATGCTCGCCAACGCATCCTGGCGTTCTTCGGACGCCATCTCCAACTTACTGGCTCAGCCGAAACGGCGGGTACTGGTCCATGACCAGGACGAAGGCGTAGGCGATGACCCGGTTATCCCAACGGATGACGCCCTCCACGAAAGCGAACATCCCCCTTGGGTAGTGCCCGGTGAACAGGATGGCAAACCAGGCGATAATCACCACCACGACCAGGGCAATGTGCAGGAAGAACAGCACCACGTAGTGAGGGATGGCAAGGAACCACTTTACCAGGGTCAGCCACCGGTTGAGTTCGCGCTCCGCGTCGGGGTAAGTGTAGTCCAGGTGTACGGACTGGTGATCGGTGGTGGACGGGTACCGATCGTCCATCAGAGCCAGGTAGGAGTACAAGTTATGTTAGGTCGCATTCTTTGGTTACCGGATGAAAGTGCATTTTCGCACCCGCCATGGTGTGCAAGTGTTATGAAATACTTGTAGGCAACCAGGAGCGGACGGTGGTAGATGGGTTCGTTAGTTTCGCCGCCACCCTTTGACCCAGGACCCTCATCCCAGGTCCCGGGCGATGCTCGCTGCCCAGGCCTCGATGGCCGGCCAGTCGCGGAAATCGCCTTCAGGAGACCGCACCGCCTTCAGTATCATCCGTTCAGGGAACGACAGTTTGTGGTAGTCGAGGGCTCCGGAGAAGATGCGCTCATCCCGGGGTCGAATGGCCTGCTGGAACTCCGCCATCTCTTTGGGAGTGAAGTGCTCGAAATCTTTGACATCGGTACCAAGCGGGCCGCTGCTGAACAGCCACACCGGATGCTGGGCTAAGACGGCCTGGTGGCGATGTACCCACTCCCTAGCCTCCTTCAACCACGACCCAGCGTAGATCGCACTGCCGAGCACAAAAGCCTCATAGCTGCCGGGGTCCGAAACTTCGTCCATTGATCGGGCCTCGGCTTGCTTCCCCAGTTGCCGGAGTTGCTCGGCGATGCGCTCCGCGATTCCTTGGGTCGATCCGTACTTGCTTGCGTAGGCGACGAGTACAGCCATTTTTGTTCCCTCCTCGAGGGAAGAATACATCCTCCCCTCTGTTATTTCATTATCCTTAGCGAGATTTTGGGGGGTAAAAATGTTGGGACCCCGTGACGGGGCCTATACATGCACCGGCTTGCAAAGCCGTACCATGGTAGGGGCGACCCTGGTGGTCGCCCGGTAACGTGGCCGATTCGACTCGCACTTTCATTCGCCAGCAGAGTCCTGAAAACCCCTTTGGTCGCCCTTCACCTCGCGGTCAACCCTCGGAGGTCTCAGGCACTCTCAGGCACTCTCCCATCAATAAGAAGACGGCCCCTCGATCCGCCGCTGCTGAGCATCGGACCCACCCAGTTGCAACTGCTGTTTCATCGCTTGCAACTGATCCTCTACATTCTGTTGAGCCGAAATCTGTTGTAACTCGCGTTCGAGAGGATCCCCCGAACCTGCACCCAGCAATCCCTGATCGCCAAGTGTACCCTGTTCAATCAGAGCATCCATTGCATTGGCGCGCGCCTGCATTGTGAGTACTTTATCCTGCGCCCGCTGCATAGCGAGATTCATCTCCGACATCTCCTCCGAAATGCCGGTCACCTGCTCATTGATTTTCACCTGGGCCTGGGCCGCATTATATTGGGCTTTGACCATTTCCTTTTGCGTTCGGAAGGTCTCAACACGAGCAGAAATGGTGCGTTCCATGTTCACCAACTTCTCCTCCTGCGCGCGCAACTGGGCGAGTTGCTGTTCGTAGCCATTGATCTGTACCAGCAGGGTTTCCTTCCTCTGCAGTGCCATGCGAGCCAGGTCCTCCCGGTTGGCCTGCAATGCCTGCATTGCCTGTTGATCGAGCGTATTGATCTTCTGTTGGATCTGGCTCTGCTGCATCTCAAGACGCTTTTCGTTAGTCACAACCTCAGCGATCGAGCGTTTGAGGTTCTGTAATTGTTCAAGTTGCTTACTGTACGAATAATCCATGACCTGGCCGGGATCTTCCACCTTATCGAGGGCCGCGTTGGCGCGCATGCGAAAAAGGTTTGCGAGCCGCGAGAAAAAACCCATGGCTGTTCCTCCTAATCAAGAGTACCACATCTCAAGTTGCTTCATTTTCCCGTTTTGAATATGATTATACCACTGCGTTTATAAATGATATGATAACATAAACGTGGAGATTTTGGGAAACCCAAATCGCGCCTCGCCCCCTTGCGAGCGCGAATTCTACATGCGAAACATGCTATAATGCACGAAATAAAGACCAATCTTCTATTAGGAAGGAGCGATGAATGGAGAAATTACCAGGCGAGCCATTGCAAGAACCGCTGCAAATGGAACTGCTCGCCGCATCGCTACGCGCGGATAGCACCGACAACAAAGCGTTTCTTGAAGCGTTGGCCACCAAGTTAGCAGGCTCACTACCCAACCAGACAACCGTGATACGCCAAAGCAGTATTTTTTCGCGTGAGCACCCGGTGAAGGAGATCACTGTGACGATGGGTGATTATCAATACCGCATCGGGCGAGAGAAGCAGGGTCCAATTCTGACACAACGCGCGAAAGTGGTACGCGGCATCGTCCTCAAAACAGAGCAGATACCAATGGATCAATGGATCGATGAGCTTGCCGACGCATTAGCTCATGAGGCCGCAAACAGCGCACAGGCTCGCATCGCTCTTGAACGCTTCCTGCTACAATAGCAGACCGGGCGAGAGGTGGTGCTGTCAGAGGAGTCAAACATGCCAATTTGGAAACGGTCCTCGCCAGAGGATAAACAGCGCATAAACCAGGCGCTGCAAGATGCGGAGGCCAGCCGGCGTTCGCTGGAGGGTGGTGGTCTCCCTCTTCAGGCGCAGCGAAGAATCAGCGAAGAGACGCAGGCAGGGCACCCGCTCTTCACCAGCGATCTCAGCACCAATGAGTTCTCGCTGGTACGCAACCAGGGCTATACTGCCCTCAGCCAGGTCATGGGGAGCTCGATCTATCAAGTTGGCTGGCAATTTGTCCGCAACTATTCCTGGGATACCAGGTCGTTTGAGTTAACCACCGTATCGAATGCCCACCAGCACGCCGCTCAGCTCGCTCTAGGCAGATTGGAACAAGAGGCGGCCCTGCTCAATGCTCACGGGGTCATCGGCGTGCGCTTAACAACCAGGGACTACGAGTGGGGTCAGAATCTACTGGAATACACCGCCATCGGCACTGCTATCCGCCTCAACAACACCCCTCTCCTACAGCGTCCTTTTCTCAGCGACCTCTCCGGCCAGGAGTTCTGGACGTTACTACAAGCAGGCTATTACCCCGACGGGATAGTCACCGGTTATTGCTCTTACTATGTTTCCCTGGGCAGTCGAGCCACACAACAAATGCGACTCTGGTTCGCCGGTGGCTGGGCCAACCAGGAAATTATCCCATTTTCGCAGGCGCTCTACACTTCACGCAGTTTAGCCATGAACCGGCTTTTGAGCATGTCGCAGAGGCTCAACGCGCTCGGCGTCGTCGGGATGCATGTCAACTGCAGTAGAAAGGTCTCAGAGAGTGAAGCCAATGGAGCTCGTTACCTCGACTTCTCCGTCCAGTTCTCTGCCGTCGGCACCGCCATCACCGCGCTAAGAAAAGATCATGTCATCCCTAAACCAAAACCGGCCCTGAGTATTACCGACCTGCGCCCCGGAAGACGCGGCGAAACAAGGGAACTCACCATTAAAGATTGACCTACAACAGGCATCCCCAGGATTCCCCTGGAGTCGCCTTGCGAGAAGATACAGCTATCAAGGAGTACTTACTTATGTCCAGGCAAATACCTCCACAGCAAGACAGCGATCTGCCAATCCATGCCCGCGAACGCCTCAATATCATGCGCGGCGATGCCACACACAAAGCGCTCTTCACCAGCGATCTCAGCGTCAATGAGTTTTTGCTAGTACGCGAGGCTGGCTTCGACCCGGTCGGCCTGGTGGTCGGCAGCTCGATCTATCATATCGGCTATCAAATGGCTGCCTGGAATCAGAACCAGGAAATGAACGTCCTCACCCAGGCTATGTATCACGCTCGTGAGCTGGCCATGACGCGCATGGAAGAGGAGGCCAACGCGCTTGGCGCGGATGGCATCGTCGGTGTACGACTGGAAGTCACCCGGCATGAATGGGGCGAATCATTGGCGGAGTTTGTCGCCATCGGTACCGCTATCCGCGCGCGTAGTGGTCAAACCTACCGCAACGTTCGCGGCCTGCCTTTCACCTCCGACCTCTCAGGCCAGGATTTCTGGACCTTGCTGCGCACCGGTTACCGGCCCGTCGGCATGGTCATGGGCAACTGTGTCTATCATGTCGCCCGTCAAGGCGTAGGACAGTGGTTCAAACAGGTTGGCCAGAACGTAGAGATGACCAATTATACCCAGGCTCTCTACGACGCGCGCGAACTGGCGATGGAGCGCATGCAGGCCGAGGCCATCGGCCTGCGAGCACAGGGCGTCGTTGGAGCGCAGATTCACGAACGCAGCCACGGCTGGGGTTCGCACGTCATCGAGTTTTTCGCCGTCGGCACCGCCGTGATTAGCATTTCCGACACGCACGAAGTGCCCGCACCCGCGTTGTCTCTATTGTTGAACGATTAAGGGAGAAAGAAAACTATGCCGTTACTTGATCTGACACCTGATGCTCTACTTTCCACAACGCGCTCCGTACGTAAACGATTAGACTTCTCGCGACCGGTAGAACCAGAGCTTATCGACGAATGCCTGGAACTCGCAGTACAGGCGCCCACCGGCGGCAACCGCCAGTTGTGGCACTTTGTGGTCGTAACAGACGCGCAGCAACGCAAGGCCCTGGGAGAGATCTACCGCAAAGGATATACTTTCTATCGGCAACAGATTGCCGCGGAGAGCACAAATATTGCGAGCAGTAGACTTACTCGAGAGCGGCTGGAAACACTAAAGAAGGTGCGGAGCTCATCAGAATACCTCGCCGATCATATGCATGAAGCGCCTGTTCTCCTGATACCTTGCCTCTGGGGGAGTGTCGATAACCTCTCTTCCGTGGAACAAGCCGGTGCCTGGGGCTCCATTCTACCAGCCGTGTGGAGCTTCATGCTGGCCGCCCGCGCTCGCGGACTGGGTACGTGCTGGACAACTGTCCACCTCTACTACGAAATGGAGGCAGCTGAAGTACTTGGCATCCCCTTTGACAAGGTATCGCAGGCAGCGCTCATCCCCGTAGCCTATACTCTCGGAGGCACAGACTTCAAACCAGCCCCAAGAATCCCCATGGACTCAATAGTCCACCGCGATAAGTGGTAAAAATTGCGCTCTCCATCCTTCCGGAGGAAAACCGTAGGGGCGGGAGCGGAGAGGACGCGGAGTGGGGACCCTTGGGTCGCCCTCGTACCTGTTTCCCCCTCAAGGATGAAGAACCAGAAATTGCGCATCATTGCCTTTATCGAACAAACGTGCTAGAATGAAACTGAACGCTACGAACGACACTTCGCAAGGCAAGTGCCGGCGTGGTTGGCATGTACAAAAGGAGAAATCATGGCAGACCAGAACGACTACAATCGCCAGCTCATTGAGGACTTCCGCGCGAACCGTGGCAAGAACGGAGGGCCGTTCGCTGGCAGGCCCCTACTTCTGCTCACAACCACAGGTGCCAAAAGCGGACAGCGCCGCACAACACCGATGATGTTCATCCCTGACGGTGACCGCCTGCTCGTGATCGCTTCCAACGTCGGCGCACCGGCCCACCCCGACTGGTACCGCAATCTGGTAGCTCACCCGGATGTCACCGTCGAGGTCGGGGCCGAGACGTTCG
>VBHI01000321.1 GCA_005881495.1 Chloroflexota bacterium | reverse complement strand
ACGCATTATATGCTGTCAAGTCTGCTGTAAGTGTTAAGATACCTTCTAATTTGATATTCTGAGGACTAGTTCTGGTGCGAGTTGAGGAATGTATGAGACAAGGGGATAATTAAGGTGGCAATTATAACACACCAACCCGGGGACGCGATCATAACCCTTAACAATATACCCCGTCAACCCTATCACCCCCTAATGCGCCACATTCAGCACCAGAATACCCAGCACAATCACAGCCAGAACGACAAGACTAAATGACACGATACGCAGCACGGCGCGCAGCCTGCGCGCGTAACGCCTCTACTCGTGCGTCCTCGGCGGGACACCATCCAGAGACTCCACAGTACGGGCAAAGAGGGAATAGTTCATAGGGTGGGCATAGGACGCCATTTCCATAGTTAAATGCGCCCACTTCATCACGAATCTGCTCGCTCTCAAAGACAGCCCGGCAATGAACGCAGCGCAACAACAAGTACTCCCCCCAGTCGCTCGCCTTACATGCCGGGCACACATCCTTAGGCCCGCGCCCGCGCAAAGAGGCCAACGTCCACTGGTGATGGCAGCGATGGCAGTGTCGCGGGTAATTGTTCCACGTCGCCAGGTTGTCATCCCTTTTTCCCTGTGCCTCAGTAGCAACTCCCCGTAACATCCCCCGCTCTCTCAGCGCCTCTGCCTCACCGGATGTCAGATCGTAAGTGATGTCACCCAGGTCTATGCGCACGGGCATTTCATCGCTTAAATCGGGAAAGCTATAGTGGCGCTGGCGATCACGCCGTGCTCCTGGCGACACCTCCGCACTATTCCTTGTCTTAGCTCGAAAAGCATCATTATACACATACCCTCGCGGCGCGGATGCCCCCAAAACATGCTCCGAACGCCGGACATCATACACTTTACGTTCATCCGGGTCGCTCAATGTACGATACGCAAGCAGCAAGTCGCGCATCCGCTCTTCCGCATCCTCCCCCTTATACACATCGGGGTGATACTGCAAAGCGAGTTTCTTAAACGCCGTCTTAATGCTATTGGCAGAAGCGTCTGGTTCCACACCCAGTAAGGTATAATAGTCAGTAAACGTATCCATCTCGAATCAGTCAGATAAACATTGGGAAAACACAGGATTGACCCTAACTAATAGTATTATACATAAACAGGTATCGTACTAAATAGACGTTTGAGGAAAGGAAAGGTTTCAAAGATGCAAAGCTCATGGGATTATCAGCGTTTAAGCGAAGCCTGCGCCAGGGATGGCTGCATCCTCTGCCGCATGATAGGAGAAACCACCCAACGCTACCTGGAGACATGGAAAGACGAAATGTTCACAAGTGTCGATGTGCGTGCAACCTTGCGCAATTCAAAAGGCTTCTGTAATACCCATACCTGGCAACTCGTGCAAATGAGCGCCTCCCTGCCACTGGCCCAGGCATATCGCGACATCATTACAGATGAAATAGAGCAGCTCGAAAATGACAAAAACAAGCAAAGGCAACGCCGCTTTCGCTTAAAAAGCGACGCCCCTACCGCACCCTGTCCCGCCTGCCAACAAAGGGACCAGGCTCTGACACGCTACATCTCTTCATTGCGCCAATCTTTCCCTGATCCCTCCTTCTATACCCTCTTCCTCTCATCCCAGGGCCTATGCCTGAACCATTTTCGCCTCGCCTGCACGCAAAAACCACTGGACTCCCCAGAAACCTGGCTCCCCATGCTCCAAAAAGCCCAATTAACCATCCTGCAAGGACTCGAACAGCAACTCGCCGAATTAATACGTAAACACGACTACCGCTACATACACGAAACGCGCGGCACCGAAATGACCTCCTGGCAAAGAGCAGCAGCCCTCGTCGCCGGCGAATCCCCACCATGATTCACCCTCGCGGCATCACCACCAATGCAACCTCATGCTCCTCTGCCTCCACAAAATCAAGCGCAGAACTCGCCGAACCACGCGGTGAGATACGCCAGAAGAGCCTCTGCATCCTCGTCCATTCGGCCAGAAGCTGGGCCGCGCGCCAGCTCCGCGTCTTATTCCGGTGCCATTGAATAACCGTCCGTAAAGCCTCTAGTTCTCCGGGATCATCTATCCGTTGTAACTCAACCAGTTCTGGATTGCAGCGCATAGGGAATATACCCTTCGCATCAAACACGTACGCCACACCGGCAGACATGCCCGCCGCAAAATTCTTACCGGTTTCACCGAGCACAACCACCATCCCTCCGGTCATATACTCGCAGGCGTGAGCCCCAACCCCCTCAACGACAGCCAGTGCTCCGCTGTTGCGTACCGCAAAGCGTTCTCCCGCACGGCCAGCCGCAAAGAGTTGCCCACCGGTCGCCCCGTAGAGCACCGTATTGCCAAGAATGGTATTTCTATGCGCGGCGAAACTCGCATCCGTTGGCGGAGCAATGACGATTTGACCACCGGTCATACTCTTTCCAACATAATCATTAGCCTCACCCTGCAGGACCAGGCGCATACCAGGCAGGCAAAACGCGCCAAAACTCTGTCCAGCCGCCCCCTGAAAGGCACAGGTCACGCTTACTCCTGGCAGTCCCACGTTCCCATAGCGGCGCGCAATCTCACCCGCGAGGCTCGCTCCAATGGCTCGATCATAGTTATGGATCTGGTGCTGCATCAACACGCTGCGTTCTCCCAGCAGCGCCTGTTCAGCTTCAACCAGTATCTGTTCCGCCAGCACCGATTGATTCTGTACTTTATTACTGGCCGCTCCAGACGAGCTCCCAGGAGCGGCCTTAAGTAGTGAGGCTACATCAATATTCACTTCAGCAGCACTCTGCAACAGGTCAGCTCGTCCAACCAGGTCATCCAGGCGCGCCACGCCAAGCTGTGCCAACAACTCGCGCACCTCCTCGGCTACCATCGTGAGATAGTGCACAATGTGGTACGTTCTACCCACAAACTTCGCTCGCAAATCCTCGCGCTGTGTGGCTATGCCAGTAGGACATGTGTTGAGGTGACATTGACGCGCCATATCGCAGCCAAGAGCCACCAGGATAGCCGTACCAAACCCAAATTCCTCTGCACCCAGCATCGCTCCAATAACCACATCACGCCCTGTCTTGAAACCACCATCGACCCTCACTTTTATGCGGTCGCGCAATCCATTGCGCAGGAGCACCTGTTGCGTCTCCGCTAAACCTCGTTCCCAGGATAAACCAGCATGTTTGATGGACTGCAGCGGCGATGCACCTGTACCTCCATCATAGCCGCTGATCAACACGTAATTGGCATGAGCTTTGGCAACGCCTGCTGCAATTGTGCCCACACCGGTAGTCGCAACCAGCTTGACGCCGATCCTCGCCCGTGGGTTGACCTGCCGTAAGTCAAAAATCAATTGAGCCAGGTCTTCAATGCTGTAGATGTCGTGATGCGGCGGTGGAGAAATGAGCGCTACATACGGGGCAGTATGTCGCAGTTTCGCAATCCAGGGCGTTACTTTGATCGGCGGTAACTGTCCACCCTCGCCAGGTTTCGAACCCTGCGCCATCTTGATCTCCAGCTCTTCGGCTCGCACCAGGTATTCTGTCGTCACACCAAAGCGGGCAGAAGCTACTTGCTTAATTTTGCTACTGACAGGGTAACCATCTATCTCCTCATGATACCAGTCTGGATCCTCACCACCCTCACCAGTGTTGTTACGTGCTCCAATACTATTCATTGCCGCGGCAATGGTGCGATGCGTCTCGGGACTGAGGGCGCCAACTGACATCGCGGAAACGACAAAGCGCGCGCGTATAGCTTCCATTGGCTCAACCTGCTCAAGCGGAATAGAGGCCGTCGGCACAAATGTCAAAAGATCGCGCATCGTCGTTGGAGGGCGCTGGTAGACCATTTCGGTAAAGTGGCGATAGTCTTCGCTCTCACCACTCTGCGCGGCCTTTTGTAAAGCCCGCACAAGCACCGGGTTGAAAGCATGATATTCGGCGTCTCGCCGGAACCGAAAGCGCCCAACGTCCTGCAATTTGCGACGGCGCCCGTTCAAAGCTGCTTCCTCCTGCACCTCCTCAGACTGCTGTAGTCCCTGGCAGCGTTCGATCACCTGTCCGGCCACTTTGGCAAATGTGAGGCTGCCAGCATGAGCGGCGGAGCCGGCAAAGCAGCGTTCCACTATCGACCGATGCAGGCCAACGATCTCGAACTGCCCCGCCCCAACGATATTGCGCAGCGTTGAAATCCCCATACGGGCCATGATTTTACGCAAACCCCCTTCAACGACGTGCAGGTACATCTCAGCCGCCTGTTCTCCTGTCAGGTGCTCTAGCCGCCGCTCGCCAGCCAGTGCTCTTACGCTTGCCAGTGCAAGGTATGGCACAACAGCCTCCGCGCCATAACCAAGCAAGAGCGCTATCTGGTGTATATCCCAGGCAGCAGCAGTCTCACAGAGTAATGAGACATACGTACGCAAACCGCGCCGCACCAGCGCTTGATGGATTGCGCCAATGGCCAGAAGCATCGGCACAGGAGCATACGCCGGACTGGCACCACGATCACTGACGATAAGAAGCGCCATGCCATCAGCGACTGCTGATATCGCTTCTTTCTCCAGCCGCTCAAGTGCAGCCTCAAGCGCCCATGGGCCAGCTGCCGTTTCAAAGGTAGCGTTCAGCGTGCGGGCGCGGAAACCATTGACCTTCAGCTGACCTATCGTCTGTAATTGAGACTCGTTCAGCAGCGGCGACTCAAGATGTATCAGTTGCGCGTGCAGTGCGCTTTCAGTCAGGAAGTTCTGCCGGCGGCCAAGGTAGCAATCAAGCGACATTACGCCCTGTTCGCGTAAAGGATCAATGGGGGGATTGGTGACCTGGGCAAAGCGTTGCTGAAAGTAATCAGAGAGCCCGCGAGACTGCTTGGAGAGCACCGCCAGGGGTGTATCATCGCCCATACTCCATACCGGCTCTTTCCGTTCTGTGAGCATCGGACGGAACACAAATTCAATATCCTCATTCGTGTAACCAAAAAGTTGCTGCCGCGAGAACAGGTCGGCATGGCTAAGTGAGCTTTCGGCAAGAGGCGTTGCAGCGCCAGAAATATCTGCCAGGCGCACAAGGTATCTATCCAACCACTCTTTGTAGGGCTGGCGTTGCGCCAATCCCACCTTGATTTCGTTGTCACGCAATAAAACACCATGTTTGAGGTCTACCGCAATCATTTCACCTGGCCCCAGCCTGCCCTTCTCGACCACGTCATGCGCCTCCAGAGGCACTACCCCCGCTTCAGAAGCCAGAATGAGCATCCCCTGCGAGGTAAGGGTATACCGCGCCGGGCGCAGACCATTGCGATCTAAAGCGGCGCCCACAAATCGGCCATCGCTGAAGACCAGGGCTGCCGGCCCGTCCCACGGTTCAGTTATACCTGCATGAAAGGTAAACCAGGCACGTTGTTCCCCAGACAGCTCGGCATCCTCTTCCCAGGCGGGTGGAATCAGCATCTGCATGCTATGCAACACGTCTCGACCGCAATGCATCAGCAATTCCAACACATTGTCCAGTTGGCCGGAGTCACTCCCTTCCGCCTGGATGACCGGGAGCAGACTCCGTATCTTGCTCCCCCAGAGCGATGAGAAGAATGTGCCCTCCCGTGCCTGCATCCAGAGGCGATTCCCCTGGATCGTATTTATCTCCCCATTATGTGCCAGTTGACGCGTCGGCTGCGCCAGCGACCAGGAAGGAAACGTATTCGTGCTGTAGCGCTGGTGAAAAATGGCAAAGGCGCTGCTGAAACGTGGGTCAGCCAGGTCGAGATAGAAGCGGGGTAACTCGGTCGGAGCCAGCAAGCCCTTGTGGACTATGGTTGTATGCGATAGCGAGACAATATAACAATCTTTCATCTGTGCCTGCAGCAATCGTTGTTCAATCAGGCGCCGGGCATAATACAATGTCCGGTCATTCTGCTGTTCCGTACCTTGCCGTGGGCATTTCAAGAGCACTTGTACAATACTCGGTGCCGTTGTGCGAGCGCGTGTACCCAGGAGAGAATAATCGATGGGCGGATCTCGCCAGAGGAGCAACGCCAATCCCACTTCGTTCAGTGTCTGCTCAATAATATGTCGGCACTGTATATTCGCTATCGGGAAACGCTCCTGCGATGGTAAAAAGATCATTCCCACCGCCAGGTCATCTGGATCAAAGGGGGGAATATGCTTTGCCAGGAGTTCCTCATAAAAGAGCGTCTTAGGAATCTGAGTAAGCAGACCGGCTCCGTCGCCCGTCTTCGCGTCGGCGTCTTGAGCTCCACGATGCGTGAGGTGCGCTAATGCCTCGAGCGCCGTTTCTACGAGTACATGACTGGCCTCACCAGAGATCTGGGCAATAAAACCAGTGCCGCAGGCATCGTGCTCCCAACGAGGGTCATAAAGTGGATAAGCAGGATCAAATTGCGAATGTACGGACATGTTTCGCCCTCCCAATAAATAGAAGTTGCTCAAGAGAGAAGGTACCTGCATTGGAACCAATCCGGGCTCGACGACCTGACAATGCTCGTCGAAGTCATTACTTGCGCGCGTCACCCATACGTGGGTTAGCTTAGTTGGATGCGAGGCATAATTTGAGGCAACATTGAATCAGGAAGAGCAGCAAAGCTCACAGCAGACAAACAGCGTCATTTGCTAAACAGAGTATAACATAATACACCCGCCACTCACAAGAGGCATAGCCAGAGCGGGCAGAGCTTTCACCAGATAACCCCATGCGCAATCAGACAACAAAGTGCTGTGTCCCTGGTACAGCATACCAGGGACACAGCCATCAGGAGAACGAAACTACTTGCGTCCTATTCAGTCAACATCACACTATCGCATCAACCGAAGCCGCGATCTTCTCCTTGTGATCCTCCGGGTGCAATATTGGCTCCCCCGTCCTAAGCTTACGCACATACATGTAACCAAAGCCAACCACCAGCCACGCAAGACTGAAGCCAATTGCGATAATCGTATCAACCTGCGTAGAACCACCACCCACAACGGAGTAGTAGATGACGCCTATGAGCATCCCGACATTGAGCACCACACCCAGTACAGGAGCGATAATACTATTGTAAAGGCTGCGCTTTTTAACTCCCGCAAAGGCAACGAGACAGACGATACATGTCATACCATAGAGCAGGAAGGTGCCAATGTTGGAGACGAGTGTTACTTGTGTCAGTCTGTCAATAGACAGTACCCCATACGAACCAACGATAGCAGAGATGACCGTTAACACGATTACTCCTACATGTGGAGTTCGGTACTTCCCATGCAGGAACCCGAAGATAACGGGAAGCTCGGTATCCTTACCCATCGCATAAGTAACACGCACACCCGTGTTCAGACAAGAGAGTGCAGTACCTATCAAGGCGATGACAACCGCAGCCGCTAATATCGTCGCGAAGGCAGTTCCGTAGCCACCAAGTAACTGGTTGCCTATAATCTGTGCCATCTCACCAATTGGCGCCCCAGAGCTATAGGCCGCGGCAAAGCCACTTCCCCCACTATTCTTGTAGGCATCGTTAATAAAGAAGTTCGTGGCAAAGTACTCTATGAGGTAGAAGATGACTGCCTGAATGATGAGCGAAAGGAGTACTGCGCGAGGAATATCTCTCCCCGGATTCTTAGCCTCTGCTGCCAGTGCCGTTGCCGACTCAAATCCAACAACCAGCAAGATTGCAATGGTAGACTGAAAGATGAGCCCTCCAAGGCTATGTGGGGTAATCACGCTCAAAGCGCTGGGATGGAGATAGTGCACCCCCGGGTTCATCAACCGGTAGACAATAGCCAGCACCGAGAAGGTCACCAGCGCGAGAATCTGAATAACATTGATAACGATATTCGCCAAAGTTGAGCCTGTTACACCAACATATGAAATGGCTCCAACAACCACGGCAAATGCTATACACACTAATACTTCTTGTAGCGGCGACCCAAAGCTTGGTATAAAGGTTTGCACAATGTACGTAATCACCAGGCCCATGAAGGCAACCATTACTCCCGGATAAATCCAGTAGTACAGGTGTGAGGCCCACCCTACAATGAATTTACTCAAACGCGCAAACTTAAAATGGCGATGCTCCTCTTGTTGTAGCACCGAGGCTTCAGCAAAGTAGTACGAACTGCCTGCACCTGCTTCGGGATAGCGTTTAGCAAGCGCGGCGTAGGCTGTCGCAGTAAACAACGCGATAGCTGTCGCGACAAATACCGCGAACCACATGCTCATTGCTGAGCTAGGTGCAGCCTGCAACTGATATGTCGTCCAGAGGAAAGCTCCTGGCGCAATTAACGCCATAGCATTGATGGTTAATCCCGTAAGCCCCAGCGTGGGCTTCATACCCGTGGATTCCTTTTCGTCGATTGATTGCGTTGCCATGATAATCTCCCTTTTGTATCTCTCACAAATTCACAACATCAACCTCTATGGCCCCATTACCATGTTTTTAGCCGCGCCGCTTACTCACCGTTTATTCACCGCTAACTCACCCTGCACAAGCAACCATCTCCGGTTACTCTTTCCCCCTAAAGTATAAAAATTCTCGGTATCTAATCATACTGTCAAAATATGAGAACTTGTCCTACGCAATTTGTGCTATTTGCACAAATTACTTACAAATTCTTCAGAAAATCCTGGCAAATCCGTAAAGATGTTACATTTTTCCAAAATACAATACGTATCATGTCGCCTAGATTGTGCGCATTGCACCAGTATGATCAATATGCTATTATTCTACTATGACCACATCCATACCAGAACAAAACAAAACTGAAAAAGACGCACCTCTTCGCCGTGATATCCGCATGTTAGGAGATGCGCTGGGAAAGGCCATTCAACAACACGAAGGCATCTCCGTCTTTGAAACAGTGGAGCAACTTCGGCGCAATTGCAAACGCCTGCGTACCTGCGCCGAAACCCTTCGCTCGGCCTCTGCAACAGAAGCCGCCCAACTACAGCATGAGATGGCGACACTCGATCAAGAGATTACGCGCATCGTGGACAACTGCGATCTCGATACCACCATCGACGTGATACGCGCCTTCACCGTCTATTTTCACCTCGTCAATACTGCTGAACAACACCATCGCACGCGCCGGTACAACTATGAAACCCTCTCAGCGTCAACTCCCCTGCGTGACACACTGGCTGGCCTTGTAGCCTTCTATCAAAAAAATGGCATCAACGCCTCGACCCTACAACAACTCCTCAACCAGCTTTCGATCGATCTTGTTTTTACAGCCCACCCTACCGAGGCCATTCGTCGCAGCCTCATTATCAAGTCACGACAGCTCGACGCTCTGCTCGAAGAGCACGATCTGCGAGCAGATATGACCCCGCGACAGCGTGCTCTATGGCAACACACCCTGGAAAGCACGATCACCCTCTTGTGGCGCACCGACGCCGTGCGCTACGTTCGCCCGCAAATACTCAATGAGATCAAAATGGGCGGCTACTATCTCAATGAGATTCTCTTTGATGCCCTGCCTGAACTCTACGCGGAACTCGAACAACTTCTTCACGACGCCTACCCACAGGATCATCTAACGATCCCCCCCTTTTTGCGCTTCGGCACCTGGATTGGCGGCGACCAGGATGGCAATCCCAATGTACTTGCAGAGACGCTGCTTGAGGCTTTGCACTGGCAGCGCTCACAGGTTATCGAACATTACCGCTCATCGATCCAGACCCTGGCACAGGAATACTCGCAATCCCTCAAGCTGTGTTCTATAACACAACAATTGCAAGATTCTCTCGAATGTGACGCCGCGCTCTTGCCTGACTACGATCATGAGCTTGGCAGCCAGACGGCGCTGGAACCCTATCGCCGCAAGCTCTCCTTCATGTGGAAACGTTTGGAAACCACGACAACGCCCGGATCCACCGTAGGGGCCGATTTATCGCGCCCATCGCCGATTTATCGGCCCTCTGGGAAACCTCATGATTCCTCCATCGCCTACCACTCCGCGCAAGAGGTCCTCGCCGATCTCCTGTTGATACGAGATAGCCTCCTGGCAGATGGTGAACAGCATGTTGCACACGGACAACTTGCCACTCTCATTCGCCAGGTGCAAGTCTTTGGCTTCCACTTCGCCGCTCTCGATGTACGCCAGCACAGCGAACGCCACTCCAGCGCCCTCGCCGAACTGCTCAAGATCACAGGTCTACGACGCGATGATTATAACGCTCTTCCTGAATCAGAGCGCGTGAGCTTCCTGACGAATCTCCTCAGCGATCCGCGCGTCCTTCCCCGCTATGAACTCAACGTAAGCAAAGAAACGCAGCACGTGCTCTCTACCTTTGATGCAATTCGCCAGGCGCGCGAAGAATTCGGTGAGCAAGCCATCACTTGCTACATCATTAGCATGTCCCGTACAGTCAGCGACCTGCTCGAAGTCCAATTCTTCTGTAAAGAGGCCGGCATCACCAATCTTCCCATCGTCCCCCTCTTTGAAACCATTGATGACCTGCGCTCTTGTACGGACACGCTTGAGAGCGCTTTTCACCAGCCCAATTATCGCCGCTGGATAACCTCTTGTGGCAATCAGCAGCAAGTAATGCTGGGCTATTCTGATAGCAGCAAAGATGGCGGTATCCTTACATCCAGCTGGGAACTCTACCTCGCCCAGACCAGGTTGGCAGCCCTGGGAGCGCGCTATGGTATCGGCTGTACCATTTTCCATGGTCGCGGCGGAGCCATCGGACGCGGTGGTGGACCCATCTATGAAGCCATCCTGGGACAACCTCCGCACACCGTCAACGGGCGTATTCGCATTACAGAACAGGGCGAAATGCTTTCGTTTAAATATGGACTTCACTCGATTGCACTGCGTAACATGGAGCTCGTTGTGGTGGGCGTGGCCCAATCCAGCATCCCCGACGATATCCTCCCACCAGCGCTTTCACACATCCACACACCCCCTGCCTGGTTGGAAACGATGCAGTGCCTCTCAACAAAAGCTTATGCTCGCTATCGACAACTCATCTATAATACACCGGAATTTTTACGCTTCTTCGAGCAAGCTACCCCCATCCTTGAACTGGGCTGGCTCAACATTGGCTCACGGCCACCACGTCGCGCAGCCGGGCATAGCATCGAAGAATTACGTGCCATCCCCTGGGTTTTCTCCTGGATGCAGAGTCGCTACGTACTGCCAAGCTGGTACGGCGTAGGTGCCGCCCTTGAAGAGTACATCGCCGAAGACCCTGATCAGCCCAACCGCCTTGCACAGCTACAAAATATGTACCGTTCCTGGCCCTTCCTCCGCGCCTTCCTGGACAATTTACAGATGACCCTCTCCAAAGCAGACATGCCTATTGCCCACCACTACTCCCTCCTGGTGAGTGATAAAGCCCTGCGAAAGCGTATCTCAACAGAAATAACAGCAGAATATGAGCGCACCCAACATATGCTCTTACAAATTGTCGGAGGCAAAGCCCTACTCGACACCTCGCCAGTGCTCCAACGTTCAATCCGTCTGCGCAACCCTTATGTCGATCCCTTGAGCTACTTCCAGGTCGCCCTGCTCCGCCGTCTACGCGCCATCGGCGGCCCTCTCGTCCTCGACGAAACTACTCAGCAAAACGCCACCGGCCAGGAACGCGAACGAGCCAACCTCACCTACGCGGTCCTCCTGACCATCAACGGCATCGCCGCCGGCCTGAGAAACACCGGCTAACACCTGAGCTAATAAAGGTTGCCCTGCATCTGTTCGGGTATAATCATCTACTTTTAGATCTCCCGCGGAAATAATATACCCAGGGAATCGCTTGTGCGGCCACTCCGTGAAGCGGTCCCTGTGCAAGCGTGGTTACTTTATTTCCGCGAGTTCCCTATAGACGCGTTAAGATGCGTCAAGAAGGAAAGCGTCCTGATCCCCTGTACTCATATTCCTGTTGCGGTGTCTCCACCTTCTGGTGGAGCTCTCGGTACTGGTATAGCTCCTCTATAGCCTGAGGCGAGAGGATCGATGCAGTCCAGGGACCCGCCAGAAAACGGCGAAGTTCCTCTGTGGGTTTTGCCTTTAGCTCTGCTACGAAGTTCTCTTCTGTTCTGTCTAGTTGCATACTTGCTTGGGAGTTTGTCATCTCCTTCTCCTTTCTTGCCTACATGCAGTCTCCTCCATGCAGTCTCCTCGTATGAGATACTTTTCTTATCACTAGCATAGATTCCCAACGTCACAGACTCGTTACATTCGCTGCATAGGGTATCACAAACAGTTCACAGTCTCACCGGAGACACTCACCACCCCGAATGCCTCTCAGGTTGATATAATCTAATTGGTAGACATCAAGTCTCATGTGAGGGCGTGTTCGTTGAACTATTCACCTTCAGGTAGCCTTACTTGTCCTCCCGCCAATGCCACACTGTCCAGCTCTAACCGACCCCAACCATATCGCATCTCTGAAACAGGTATGCTGCTATCGCAATGGGATGACGAGGTAAGCCACCACCAGCAAGCCTGGAAGTATCCCCAGAGGCCTTCAACAATAGGTCTTTTGGGGCAGATCGTCACATTCGTCACATTCGTCACATTCGTCACATTCGTCACATTCGTAGGGGCGGGAGAGGTGTGGAGTGGAGTGGGGACGCTTGCGTCGCCCATGGGGGGCAGGTGCGAGGCAGGTGGGAAGCGGCAGTGGAACAGGACGCCGGGCGACCCAAGGGTCCCCTCCCTTCTTCCCTGCTCGTTTCACAAAATACCTACCCTCGAGAGAGCCCCTCTGTTTCAATGGCAAATGCTCGTGGTTGCATAGCTGTACCTCCTGGTTCACGCAGTGGCAACGATAGGTGCCGGCGAACAATCGGCCCGTTATCGCTGCCACCCTCATGAGACGCTTTACGGGAGACTTGGACTTGGGGACGGTGTCACCACAGACTTCTCCACGCCTTTGCGTCGCAGTACGCGGATCGCCAGCACGGCTCTGATGACGCCAGTGAGCAGCAAGAGCGCGCAGATCACCAGGAGCCACGAGTCCAGATCAGGGTACACGAGCCAGACGTCATAAAATGTTGCGCCATTAAAGTTGTTGACGAAGAACAGCAGCAAGAGCAAGAGGGCCAACGGCAAGGCGAAGTCCCAGGTGAGTCGGAGGCCAAGACGGATGAACTGGGGCCGCCGTTGCTGGCGTTGCTCGAACCTCCTGGACCACCGTCGCAAGCGCAGGAGCGGCCAGAGCGCCAGGGCCGAGAGCACGACGAGGACCCCATCGATGATGAGGTAGAGCGTGGTCAGGCTCAGGGAAGCCTGGGGAGCCTGTCCCGCCAGCAGGCGTGTGACTCCGTCCTCCAAAGACGTGAGTGCTGAGTTCGGCACACCGTCTACCGGAATGAAGTTGTTGGCGTTCTCCAGCAAGACCGCGCCCCAGCGGGTCTGCGGCTCGATGAGCAGGCGCGTAGTGAAATTGGGCTCGGCTCCATCATGCCAGATGGCTGGGATACCCGCGAGTGTTCCATTGTTCCAGCCCATGCCATACGAGCCGGTTTCCACTCCCTCTGTGAGAGCAACCGCAGGCGCATGCATGGTCGCAATCCCTGTCGGCGAGAGGACGGTCGCCGATCCAAAGCGTCCCCCATTCATCTGCGCGACGAGGTAATGGGCCATATCCTCGGCGCTGGAGACCAGGAAGCCCGCAGGAACGGCAGACAGACTGTAATAATCAAAGGGGGCGGGCACCCCGAAGAGCCACCGGTAGCCCTGTGCCAGCCCGTCCCGCCTGGCCTCTGGCTCGGAAGCGAAACTGTCGTGCATTTGGAGCGGAGCAAAGATGTGCTGCTGCACATAGGTACCGTAGGGCTGCCCCGAGACCGTTTGCACGATGAGTCCAAGCACATCGTAGTTCGCACTGCAATACTCGTAGCGACTGCCCACCGGTCGGTCGAGGACGACGGTCCCCAGGCTGCGCACAAACTGCTCTAAGGTCATCGTGACCTGGTCCGTGCTACAAGCGGAGGCGGGCAGCCCGCTCGTCTGGTACAAAAGGTGGCGCAGGGTGATGCGGGCCGAGGCGACCGGATCGGCGACGCGGAACCAGGGCAGGTAGCGCTGCACCGGCGCATCCAGCTCGATCTTGCCCGCCTCCACCAGTTGCATGACCGCTAGCGCGGTGAAGGATTTGCTCACCGAGGCGAGAATGAACGGGGTGTGTGGGGTGACCGCTCGCCCGCTCTGGTCGGCAGACCCGAAGCCGCGCAGATGCACGATCTGGTCGTTGTGGACCAGGCCCAGGGCCACACCGGGAATGTGATCGGCCTGCACCTGTGCGCTGACATACGCATCAATGCTGGCAATATCGGGAGCCCCAGTCTGTGGTGCTGCCGCTACAGGAAGAACCGTAAACGACAGCGCCAGCAGCGCCAGCAGGCAGGCCAGGACACCACCGAGAATGGTTCGGGAGAGATTCGTTTTCATATGCTTTTCCTTTTCTCAGGGCGGCCTCAAGAGCCGCCTTGAACGATGCACCTTCAGACGTTGGTCAGCGCCGCAGGTGTTTCTGCTGGTTGCGGTACCTCAAAGAGTTGCGCGTTCCGCTCTGGGTTGTATCCGAGACGGCCCCTGGTGAAGACCAGGAGCAGCACTGCAACGGCGCCGAATATCACGATATTCTCCGCCTGCCAACCTCCGTAGACGAAGGGGCGCGCCCATCCTGTGACGACGAGTTGCGCGGGAATGAGCAGGGCCACAAAACTGGCTGCATCGGCAAAACCATGGGTCAGCGTCGCGAGCAGCACACTTCCTTTCGTGTGATTAAAGACCCAGGTGTAGAAAAACGTGGCGGCAATCGCGACGATGAAGAAACCCACGTAGTTGGTGAGGATGAACGGTCCGAGCACAAAGGTAAAGAACACGGGCAAATGCCACAGGCCATGCAGCGAGCCGAGGATGACGGTTCCCAGGACGGGGCCGTAGCGTTGTTGCAACCTCGGCAACGCGAATCCGCGCCAGCCCAGTTCTTCTGCGAACGACGCCGTCAGAATGGTGAACACGGCTTGTGGGAAGAACACAGTGAAGATGAGCGTCCACTTCAGCAGGAGCGCAAGGGGCAAGTTCACCCCATAAAAGACGCTGTAGCCCACCAGGTAGATCGGGATAAAGCCGAAGATGGCGATCAGGTACCACCCGATGCCCACCCGCCATTGCACACACCGGCGCAGCAGCAGTCCCAGGCCTGCTTTGCCAGAGGTGACGGCGGTCACGCTGAGGGATGCCAGGGCCGGCCCGGCAAGGGGACCGAGCACAAAAGCGATAATAAACGCGATATCTGGGAGCCTGAAGGGAAGGATGCCAAGCCCATTCACATTTCTGGAAAGCGCGAAGGGCAGCAGGAAGGCCCAGGTCCCCGCGAATGCGATGACGAAGTAGGCCACCAACGGATGACTCCTGATAAGACGCTTGAGCGGTGAGGAGGTCGCAGCCTGCGACGGTGTTGCGATGGTAGACATGAGATGTTTCCTTTCTTGTGAGAAATGTACCGTTAACAAATGTTCCTTGTGCTTCAATTTACTCGAGGCTTATTCCTGTCTGTCTGCCCCATCCTGTCTCTGACGGTGCCAGGGGCAGAAGAGGTATGGTACAATAGGAAGCAGAGCCTTCAACTTCCGGGATGGTGCACTGCTCATCATTCAGGTCAGCGACGATGGACACGCCTGCCTCACCTTTCTGACTGCTGATACTACCTGGCATCACTGCTGACACGCAGTGTAGCTGCCGC
The DNA here is from genome assembly GCA_005881495.1 of Chloroflexota bacterium. The sequence continues at coordinate 3,608 of VBHI01000321.1, read as the reverse complement.
ATAGCCAGCAGCAGCGTTGCAGTGATGACTATCAACATAGAGCAAGTATAGGTTCCGGCAGCGCCAAACGCATCTCGCAAACGATGGATTTCTTCTACGACTTTCGTAGGGGGTCGAACCGCTCTCAAAAGAGGGTGCATAGCGTCGTGCGCAAGGGAGTCTCTCCCAGTTCACCAGGTGCGACCAGGTGAAATTGTACCTGTAAGAGCATATCGAAACTGCAAGACCAGTTATGCAGATGAACCAATTCATCCGGACACTCGTAGGGGCCGATTTATCGCGCCCAGCGCCGATTTATCGGCCTCGGTGGCTATTCCGCTATCCGGATTATTGAGTAAATGTGAATCACTCGTCCAGGCGAGAGCCAGGAAACCGCAAAGGAGAGTATGTGATGAATCTTCCGTCTGTCTCAACGCAGACCGCGGTGGATGCTCAGCCGCGAGGCGAAACGGATACGCGCTTGCGAGGTCGCTGGCTCGTCCTTGCACGGGTGGTATGGGTAGGTATTGCTGTGCTGTCCCTGGGCCTCGTAATCGCCAGCATCCCAAGCTACTTTGCGTTCCTCCATGTTCTCTGCACCGGTGCTCCTGCTACATGCAGGAACAACGGGCAAATCACCCCTGACTATCTGCGAGCGCTTCAGGCGTTGGGCCTCTCTCTCGACTCCTATGCGACGTACCTGGTCGCACTCGTCATCGTCTTTGCCGTTGTCTACGCTTCCATTGCCGCGGTGATCTTCTGGCGCAAGTCCGATGACCGCATGGCTTTCTTTGCCTCACTCACCCTCGTGACGTTTCCAGCGGCTTTCAGTACCAGTGAGCTGGCATTACTCCCCTCAGCCTGGTCGTTGCCTGGCCATTTCGTGATCTTCCTGGGCAATATCTCTCTCTTCCTCTTCTTCTACCTGTTTCCTACCGGGCGGTTTGTCCCGCGTTGGACGCGCTGGCTCTGGGTGGGAGTGATCGTGTTTTGGGCGGTGGATGGCCTTTTCAATTCCCTACGTTTCTCGACACTAGCTGGTGTGGTGTTTCTCGGCCTCGTCTGTAGTATACCGGTCGCACAGATCTATCGCTACCGGCGGGTGTCCAGCGCGGGACAACGACAGCAGACGAAGTGGGTCGTCTTCGGTCTATCAATCGGGCTTGGCGGTTTCCTGGTAATAAACATATTTGCTGCTTTCTTTCCCTCGCTCGTACAAGGTCCACTTGTCGACTTGATCCTTAGCACCGCCCTCTACCTTTTTCTTCTCCTCATCCCGCTCTCGATCGGCATTGCCATCCTGCGCTCGCGCCTCTTTGACATCGATCTCATCATCAATCGCACGCTGGTCTATGGCATCCTGACGGTCAGTGTCATTGGTCTGTACGTGCTGGTGGTGGGATACCTGGGCGCCCTCTTTGGCACCAGTGGTAATCTGTTGATCTCGTTAGTGGCAACTGGCCTGGTTGCTGTCCTCTTTCAACCCCTGCGAGCCTTCTTACAGCGAGGGGTGAACCGCCTGCTCTACGGTCAGCGTGACGAACCCTATACCGTCGTCACCCGCTTGAGCCAGCGCCTGGAGGTGACGCTGGCTCCAGATGCCGTGTTGTCTACCATTGTGGAAACCGTTGCCCAGGCGCTCAAGTTGCCGTATGTGGCTATTCTATTAAAACAGGAGGAAACCTATACTCTTGCGGCGAGTGCTGGGAAACTCGTTGGGGAGCCTCTCATCCTCCCGCTGGTCTACCAGGCAGAGACCGTGGGTCAATTGCATCTTACCCCACGCACGCCGGGTGAACCCTTGACCTCTGCGGATCGGCGTTTGCTGGACGAACTGGCCCGCCAGGCCGGGCTGGCTGCCCACGCCGTTCAGTTGACCTCGGACTTGCAGCGCTCCCGTGAGCAGTTGGAGCAGCGGGTGGAGGAACGCACCCGCGAGTTGTCCTCCTTGCTTGAGATCTCCCATACAGTGGCCTCCACCCTGCAACTCAAGCCGTTGATGGGCCTGATCCTCGATCAACTCAAGACGGTGATAGACTACACCGGCTCTTCGATCTTAACGGTGGAAGGGGAGGATCTCGTCTTCCTTGACAACCGCGGTCCCGTCTCAGAAGAACAACTGTCACACCTGCGTTTTCCCCTTCAGAGCCTGGGACTGATTTGGCAGACCATGACTACCCACGAGTCGATCATCATACGGAATGTGCATGATGATTCGCCCCTGGCCCAGGCCTTTCGTGTGGCAGTGGGTGATCTCCCGGAAACCACCTTTCGCTTCATGCGTGCCTGCATGATAGTTCCACTGATGCTGAGAGACCAGGTGATCGGCATGCTGGTGCTGACCTCTAGCGAACAGCATGCCTTTACGCAGCACCACGCCGCGCTCGCCCTGGCCATTGCCAATCAGGCAGCAATCGCGATTGAGAATGCACAGCTCTATCAACAGGCACAGGAACTGGCAGCCCTTGAGGAGCGCCAGCGCCTGGCACGCGAATTGCACGACTCCGTCTCCCAGGCGCTCTATGGCATGGCGCTCGGTCTCCACACCGCCCGTATCCAACTCGACCGCGATCCACAGGAGCTGCCTGAGTCCCTGGACTACTTGCTCTCGCTGGCAGAGGCGGCCCTGGACGAGATGCGCGCCTTGATCTTCGAACTGCGCCCCGAATCGCTGGAAAGCGAGGGACTGGTCACCGCACTTTCCAAACAGGGAGCAGCCCTGCAGGCGCGTCATGGCATTACTGTCCTGACGCAGCTTTGCGAGGAGCCTGCCCTGCCGCTCAAGGTCAAACAGGAACTCTACCGTATCGCGCAAGAGGCGATGCATAACACGGTCAAGCATGCCCGCGCGCGTAAGGTGGACTTGCGACTGAGCCAGGCCGCCAAAGCAGTCATCCTGGAGGTGCGTGATGATGGAGTAGGGTTTGATCCACTGGGCTCGTTTCCAGGCCATCTGGGTTTGCACTCGATGCAGGAACGTGTCAGCAGCCTGGGTGGCATGCTCCAGATCGAGAGCGCGCCAGGGCAAGGAACCTCCATCCTCGCTCAGGTCCCAGAGGCATCGTGAGCAGAGATGTCCTGACATTTTGGGGTCAAAATGTGAGTAATCCATACACTGGGTCATCCGTAGGGGCCGATTATGCAGATTAACAAAATAAGCGGGACATCTGTAGGGGCCGATTTATCGCGCCCACCGCCGATTTATCGGCCCTCGATGTATGTATCGATATCCGGATTATTTTGTGAAACCTCATTATCGGCCCCGATTTGCATCAACCTAAGACACAGGTCCAGGTTCCAGAGTGCGAGGGCGACCCTTCTTGTCACCCTGAGCGCTCCCTTGTCACCCTGAGCGCAGCGAAGGGCCTGTCTCCATGGGCCTCGAGATGCTTCGTTGCCCTCAGCATGACCGTGCCCCCTTGTCACCCTGAGCGCTCCCTTGTCACCCTGAGCGCAGCGAAGGGCCTGTCTGCTTGGGCCTCGAGGTGCTTCGTTGCCCTCAGCATGACCGTGCCGTCCTCCTTCCGCCAGCACCGCGTTGTCCAGCTCTACCCAACCCCAACCATATCGCGTCTCTGAAACAGGTATGCTGCTATCACCATAAGGATGACGAGGTAAGCCACCACAAT
>VBHI01000241.1 GCA_005881495.1 Chloroflexota bacterium | reverse complement strand
CTTCCTCACAGGCCGAACGCCTCCGATCGCCCCGTCCACACCTTCTCAGATGAGTTTGTGCCGGATCTCGTGTCCACGATGTTTGTGGAAGCCATCACCTGGTGGCTTGAGCATGCAAGATCCTACACTCCCAGAGAGATCGCCACGCGCAGCGCCCTGCTTGCCTCAGCACTCTTCAAAGAAGCGAGCACCTGGCAATGACGTTCTCTGATCCAATTCCTTCGCGTTGTTTTCCGTTCCATTCATATCCCCTGCGTGCGGTCTCCTGATGGGAGAGGTTCCGAACATATGCTATACTGTTCTGGAACCTGTGTTGGAACCGTTTGGGGATAAGTATGAGCAACGAGAACCAGACTACTGCTATCGTAGCAGGTGAGACGCTGATCTACCAGAGAGACGGACAGAACTATCAGCTGGGTGTAGGAACCTCCGCCTGGTATGCCTGGTTGCAGACGGCCATGACCTTCCGCGTGCGCAGTCCGTTCGGAACCTTTACCATCCGTCGCGAGCGGGCTGGCAATCAGCGTGGTGACTGGTACTGGCGCGCCTATCGCAAACGTGGTGGAACGCTCCACAGGGTCTATGTGGGCAAGGCGGATGAGGTGACCCTGGAGCGACTGAATGCCGTGGCAAAGCAACTGTTCGGACAGGGTGAGGAGGAGGTGAACTCCGAGCATGGGAGGAGGCGTTCCTCCACCCTCCCGTTGCCACTCACCTCGCTCATTGGGCGGGAGCGGGAAGTCGCAGCAGCCTCAACCCTGCTCCTGCGCCTAGAGATTCGTTTGCTCACCCTCACCGGCCCGGGTGGCGTGGGCAAGACGCGCCTGGCGCTCCAGATCGCGACCGAACTGCGGGATGATTTCCCGGATGGGGTTTGCTTCGTCTCGCTTGCCCCCATTCGGGATCCCGAACTGGTCCTTCCCACCATCGCGCAGGCCCTCGGCCTGCGAGTCAGCCACACCCGAGCGCCGCTGGAGCTGCTGAAAGCGGCGCTGCGTGAGCACCACCTGCTGCTCGTGCTGGATAACTTCGAGCAGGTGGTGATGGCAGCGCCGAGCCTTGTGGAGCTGTTCGCTGCCTGTCCGCACCTCAAGCTGCTGGTCACAAGTCGCGAGGTCCTCCATGTGCGCGGCGAACACGATTTTGCCGTCCTGCCGCTGACCCTGCCCGACCCGCAGCACCTGCCTGACCGCGAGCAGCTCACGCGCTATGGGGCGGTTGCCCTGTTCCTTGAACGAGCGCGGGAGGTCCAGCCTACCCTCCAGTTCACCGACGAGCATGCCCCGCTCGTTGCCGAGATCTGCCGGCGTCTGGATGGCTTGCCCCTGGCGATTGAACTCGCCGCAGCCCGTCTCAAACTGCTGTCCCTTCCAGCCCTCCTGAACCGGCTGGAGCACCGCTTGCAGCTCCTGACTGGTGGGCCACGCGATCTACCTGCTCGCCAGCACACCCTGCGCAACACCATCGCGTGGAGCTATGATCTGCTCTCAGAAGAAGAAAAGCGCCTCTTCCGCCTGCTGTCGGTCTTCGTGGGGGGCGCTACCCTGGAAGCGGTAGAGCATATGTCGAGTGCATTTGGTGGCGAGAGCGCACGGATCTTGGATGGAATGGCCTCACTACTGGACAAGCACCTCCTCTACCGGGCCGAACAGGACACGAACGGTCCGCGCTTTCATATGCTGGAGACCATCCGCGAATATGCCCTGGAGGCGCTTGCCGCCAGTGGAGAGCTGGAGGCGGCGCGCCTGGCTCATGCAACGTATTATCTGGCACTGGCAGAGGAGGCAGACGCCCACCTGTTCGCCCGGGAGCAGCAGCGGTGGCTCGAGCAGTTGAAGCAGGAGCATGATAACCTGCGCGCTGCCTTGCGCTGGTCGGTGGAGCAGGGGGAGGACAGGCAGCGCAGGGAAATCGCCTGGCGCTTGGCAGGAGCACTAGGGCCGTTGTTCTGGATCGATTACGGCTATGTGTATGAGGGGCAGCAGTTTGTCGAGCGAGCACTGGGAAGACGCGAGGGGATCACGGCGTTCGTGCGGGCGAAAGCACTCCACGCTGCCGGGCGGGTAGCCCTCGTGCAAGGCGAGTATAGGCGAGCAGAAGCGCTGTGTCAGGAAAGCCTGGAGCTGTATCGCGAGCTCCACGATCCGCGCGAGATGGCATCAGTCCTCGAACGACTGGGGTGGATTGCCTTTGGGCTCGGCGACGCTCCCCTGGCCACCACTTTGCTCGAAGAGAGCGTGGCCCTGTCCAGGGGAGCCGGGGACAAGGTCCGCCTCGCGTACGCGCTCATACCCCTTGCGCTGACGATCCTCACACATGCCGGCCACAGCGACTATCCACGGGTCCGCTCGCTGCTCGAGGAAAGCCTGCTGCTCTTCAGGGAGGAGCGCTTCCAGGCCGGGATCGCCCGGTCACTCTATGGCCTGGGACTGTGGCACTTCCAGCAGGGAGAGGCTGCCACTGCCCGCTCCTTGTTCGAGGAGAGCTTCGCGCTCTTCAGCTCCTTGGGGCAGCGGCTGTGGACGGTTCATCCGCTCTATCGCTTGGGGAAGGTCGCGGCCCAGGTGGGTGACCTGCCGGCAGCCTATGCCTTCTATAAGGAGAGCCTGGCCTTGTTCCAGGAGTTGGATGACCAGCAGAGCAGCGCCACTTGTTTGGAGGGATGGGGAGCCGTGGTGGCGCGGCAAGGACAAGCCGCCTGGGCAGCACAGTTGTGGGGGGCAGCCGAGGCGCGACGCGCGGCTGGCGGTCCATCCTATCTCCCCCAGATCTTGACGCTGACGCTGCCTGGCGAGCGTGCGGACGATGAGCGGATGCGCGCCATGGTACGCGCGCAGCTGGGGGAGCAGGCCTTTGCCCAGGGCCTGGCCGAGGGGCGGGTGATGACGCCAGAGCAAGCCCTGGCTGCAGGGCAGCATACCGTGCCCGCCAGTCACCCGCCCGCGAGTGCCGGGGCGGACCGTCCCCTGGTTCCTTCCCCAGCCTCTTCCAACGAGCTGACCGCACGTGAAGTGGAGGTGCTGCGGCTGGTGGCACGAGGGCTCTCCGACGCCCAGGTCGCCCAAACCCTGGTGATCAGCCCTCGCACCGTCAATGCGCACCTGCGCTCCATCTATAGTAAACTGGGTATCACCTCACGCCATGCCGCGACCCTCTTTGCCATCAAGCAGCAGCTCATCTAGGTTTATCCTGCTTCGTCCTCCCCTCGCCTGCTCCCACTCGCTCCACCTCGACGTCGATGATGCCGTGGTCTCTGCCTAGGTAACGCCTTCCTGTGAAGCCTTGTTTGACACGCGCCCAGATAGGTAGCATTTCTACGTTGCTTTGCCGATGTGTCATCATGCTCCGCACAGTAGACTCTCAAGTAGCAGATCGCACTGCTCAGAACGTCGCATTCCAGGTGAGGATAGACATACCTGTTGTCTCTTCTCTCAACTCTAGCAAGAATAAAGGAGTAGTATGAATAGCACACAACTAGCGAGCTTCACTCGCATGACTCGCGTATTAGCGGGAGTAAGTATTGTCCCCGCGCTTTTTCTTCCCTTCTATGAGGCCTTTCTCCATGGCGGACGACGCGCCGTGGACATCAACCCTCGCGCCGCTGCCTATATGGGAGCGCATATGCTTGGAGCCTACTGTATGCTTTTGGCAGGGTTCGGGCTGCTCGCCATCTACCTGAGATACCATGACCGCATGGGGGGGATCGCGCCACTCAGCTTGATCCTTGCTCTCCTCGCGCAAGCCTCGTACGCAGGCACCTTGTTTATTGATGGGTTCTTCAATCCGCTGCTGGCGCACTATGATCCCGTGATCCAAACCCAATTTCACACGGGTGACTTCTCTGGGGCCGTGGCCCATAGCGCTCTGCTCCAGAGCTTCGGGATTGTGCTCTACATTCCCATCCTGATGTCGCTCCTCTATATCGTTGGCATTGGGCTCCTGGGGATCATCATCCTGCTGAAGCGCTTTTTACCATGGCCTATCGGCATCCTGTTTCTCGTCAATGGCCTGATTCTGGGTATCGCGCTTATGGTGCCGATGTGGGTCGAGGTGATGGGGTATGCGGCTGAAGGCCTGGCGATTACCTGGAGCGCTTTTCTGATCTGGCGAGAGAGCAAACCCGCTCGTGTTCCTGGTCAGCTTGCGCTTCATCCCTGAGAGCCGGACAGAGGGAGAGAGGAAGACACTCGACGTGCCAGGCATCGTCACGGTGACGCCGGCGCTGCTGCTGCTGGCCTACGGACCTGCGCTGGCACAAACCCAGGGGTTCTCGCTCTCGACCATTGGCGTCTTCTTGCTGGTTGTCGTGCTCCTGCTCGCCTTTCTTGGGATTGAGGCGCGCTCATCCGCACCCCTGGTGCCCTTGCGCCTGTTTCGTCTGCGAAATCTGAACGGGGCAAATCTGGCCAGTTTCCTGATTGGAGCCTCCCATGCTTCCATGTTCTACTTTCTCTCGCTCTACTTTCAGCAGGTCCTCTTCTACCATGCCCTCACGGCGAGCCTGGCGATTCTGCCCATCGCCGGGCTGCTGTCCGTCCTGTTTGCCGCCCGCGTTGGTCAACTTCCGGCCCATCCCACCCCATCCAGTCTGGTGCCTGGTTTTCAGGCGGCCTTTCTGGGAGCGGCGTTCTTCGCGGCACTTGGAGCCGTGCTGACCCTGTTGATCATCCGAGGGAAGCGGGACAAATCAGCAGCGCACCTCGAAACGCAGCAAGATGTGTCCACTGGTGCGCACGAGATGCGTGTGGGACATCACTAGCGTTCCCACACGCAGAGAAAAGAAATGATAAGAACTTGCTCATCGATTTATTCCTCGAAAGGTTCCATAGTTCCACCAATCATCCTTTTATGCCTGGGGAGGGATAAGGATATCTCTTTTACGTCCCACGACGATTTGTCGCGTGCCTTTGCCGAAGGGTTTCCAGTCGTAGCCGCCGTAGATGGCTTCGATGCTGAAGCCGGTGGCGAGGAAGAGGAGTTGAAGCTCACGTGGGAAGAAGACGTGCATGTCGAGTTTTGTCAGGTAGCGTTCGTTTTCGCCGGTCTCGAAATATTTCTCGTGCGTCCAGGTGATGTGCTGCACCTGTTCAAACTGGTCGTACTTGCGCGTGGTGTAAAGCAGCATGGTAAATTCGTCGTTTGGAACGGTGATTTCGTCTTCGAGGTAGACGTACGAGGGACGGTTGAGGGCGTCACTGAGGTAATCGATGTCGGGGAGGAAGATGTCAGCGACGAAACGGCCATTGGGTGCAAGGTGGTTGTAGGTGTTTTTGAAGGTATCGAGCTGCTGTTCAATTTCATAGAGGTGGG
>VBHI01000320.1:36730-39552 GCA_005881495.1 Chloroflexota bacterium | reverse complement strand
GCTGGCGAAACTGGTTGATACATTGCACCGGGTATTGCCGGCCGTTTCGCAGGAGACGCTGTACAAGGATTTCAACCTGGGATATCAGACTGTACGTATCGCCAGCCGTATCGATCCAACGCAGAGCGAACAGTTGCGCCGTTTGCAACTGCCGTATGTCTTCCTGGAGCCACGCACGTGGCGTATCTATCCAGGTGGTACATTAGCCGCGCAGGTACTGGGCTATGTCCAGCAGGATGATCAGAAGAGTAACGGTATCTATGGGATTGAGCGGCAGTACAATGCGTTGTTGACTGGTAAGCCAGGCAGCTTTACAGCGGAGTTTGATCTTAGCGGCAATCCGCTGGTCGTAGGGGCGAGTTCAGAACAGCCGGCCGTCAATGGGGCAGACTTGACGCTGACCATTGACAGCAGTATGCAGTACATGACACAGACAGCCCTGGCTGATACCGTGAAGCAATTGGGGGCGGAGAGTGGAACGGCTTTGGTCATCAATATCCGTACTGGCGCGATAGTGGTGATGGCGGGAGCGCCAACGTTCGATCCGAATCAGTATGGCAAGTCTGCTACGCTGACGGGTTGCCTTGGCCAGGAAAGCGTCTTTTTCAATCCAGTAGTGTACTGCGCATACGAGCCAGGTTCGATAATGAAGGCTGTTACTATGGCGGCGGCGCTTGACCAGGGGTTGATTACACCGGATACAACATTTGATGACCCGGGATACAGGATGTTCAATGATGCACCAATGGTCGTGAATTGGAACGGGCTTGCCTATGGTACCGAGTCGATGACGCAGGTGCTTGAGCACTCCGCCAATGTTGGCGCGGCGTATGTGGCGCACGATATTCTAGGCCCAAAACGGTATTATCCGTACCTGGCGAAATTTGGATTTGGGCAAGCGACGGGGATTAGCAGCCAGGAAGAAACGGGGCTCTACCGGACGCCGTGGAATAGCCCGAAGATATGGACACCCGGCGATTTGACGCGCCAGGCTTTCGGGCAGAGCATCGAAGCGACACCGCTGCAGGTAGCAATGGCATATGAAGCGATCGCGAATGGCGGGGTGATGATGCGTTCCTACCTGCTAGCTGTTTGCAACAATAATGGACATGTGGTGACGACGCAACCAGAGGTGTTGCGGAGGGTGATCAGCGCACGCGCGGCAATGCTACTAACAGGGATGTTGAGGCATTCGGCTACTGATGGTTTTGCTCGACCGGCGCAGGTGCCGGGCTACACAATCGCGGCCAAAACCGGCACGGCAACGACGCAGGGCATCCCAAAAGATAAGACTGAAGCTTCGGTCGTGGGATTCATTCCCGCGACGAATCCGCAGTTCGTGGTCCTGGTCAAAATTGACCAGCCACAGAATACAATTTATGGCGCTACAGCGGCGGCCCCGCTCTGGAAGTATATCGGGCAGCAATTAATGTGGTACTATCATGTTCCGCCTGACGCGGTATGATGTCTGGGCGATTTAAGGGTGGGGCCACCAGGGCAGGGCAGGGCAAGCCCTGCCCCTACTGACTTGTGGTGAAGAGGTACATATAGATGGGATTAGAAGATAGCGAGGATTTGAGCACATGCGGCGATGAGTGTGGGATCAGATCTGTCGATAGGGTATATGATAGGCATGTTACGATGGAGGACAGCCAGGGAAGCGATACACTGAGTGAGACCTGGCATGAGTTACTAGGAATACATCCTTTGGAGAATTTGGTGGATGGTGAAAGAGTGGAAGGAGTGGAAGGAGTGACGGCATCAGCCGTACCAACAGGGTTATCGGAGCCGTCCTCGTTCGTAGAGGATCCATGGAGTGAGCTATTGCATGCGCAGGGTGTGGAAATGGTTGATCTGCAACGTTCGGGGTTAGCTACGGTGCATGTCTCACTTAGCGAGGTAGAAGTGGAGCAGGTCCTGCAAATGATGCAGGAGCAGATAGTTGAGGAGCGTGATCAGGGGTAAAGGGATGGGGATATGTGGGGTAAGAGTGTAACGAGAACAATCAAAATCTTCGTCCAAGGGGCACTTACTATACGCTTCCAACCAGGGCGGGGTCTTCTTGTTCTCCAACGAGGAACAGAAAGTGTCTATTGAGGCATTTTTGAAATATGCCCTGGTAGGACAGATATCTTTTTTCTCAACGGGTTCATTATAGGCATCTGTAGAGGTTATCTATAGGTACTTACGAACTTACCCATTCACTCATAGCCTGAAGTAAGTATAATTGAAAATTTGTTCTATGTCAAGCTTTTCAGGTGGGAAAAAGTGTATGAAATAGTTGTAGGAGTGCGCGTAAGGGTGTGGGGGCCGATAAATCGGCGGTGGGCGCGATAAATCGGCCCCTACGGCCATTTGCCTTCAAACAATTCATACACCCGTGGGAAATGTGAAAAACTCATGGTACCGGGCTTCCGAAGACAATTGAAGAAGGTTACAAAGGCGAGGTCTTCTCAGTCGCCCCGCCGGGTGGGAAGGCAGAAAGATCATTTGCCGCTGCCTATGCGTTCGCCGGCGTTGGAGTCGCTGGGGCGAAAGGTACCTGGGCGGGCAATCGCAGGTACAAGGAGCGTCAGGGGAAATAGCAAGGGGTCGGCTGTGCCTGCCAGAAGGGTACGCTATGCGGCCGAGGAGTCGCTGGCGCGCCCTGCTTTGCCGCGGAAGAGTTTGCCTCGCGCCAAAAGCCGGGTTGTAACCAGCGCCATGCCGGTGCAGCGCACAGGGGTGGTGGCGGGCTGGCGCTTGCGGGGCCTATGGGAGACGCAGGATGCGGCTGCACAGGCCATTAACGAAGAGGAACAGAAGAAACTGACGACACTGGA
>VBHI01000320.1:0-36625 GCA_005881495.1 Chloroflexota bacterium | reverse complement strand
TAATGGGTGTGATCGTTATGCTGATCACCATGCGTATAGATTATCGCCAATGGCGGCGCTACTCGATAGTCGGTATGGTGATTATTCTGCCGCTGCTCGTCATTGTACTTATATTTGGCAGGAGCGCGTTCGGGGCGTCACGCTGGTTAACATTTGGCTCGTTTCTCTCGTTTCAGCCGAGTGAGTTAGCCAAACTGATCCTGGCGCTGTACATTGCGGACTGGTTGGCGCGCAAAGGGAACCAGGTGAGCACATTTCTTTACGGCCTGGCGCCGTTTGTAATCCTGGTCGGAGTAGTACTGGGGCTGGTGCTGTTGGAAAACGATATGGGCACAACGATTATCATCGCGGGTTTCGCGACGACCATGTTCTTTACGGCGGGGGCCAATATTGTGCAGTTTCTACTAGCAATGGCCTGCGGAGGGTTAATTTTCTTAGTCGAGGCATTTAGTAAGGGCTACCGCTACCTGCGGTTGATAGGATTTCTAGACCCGTTTAAGCACGTAACGGATATCAACTTGCAGCTCTATCAATCGTTATTGGCGCTGGGTTCAGGTGGATTGTTCGGGTTAGGGCTGGGGGCGAGCCGGCAGAAGACGGGCTACCTGCCTTTACCGTTTACGGACTCGATCTTCGCCATTCTAGGTGAAGAGTTGGGTTATATCGGGTGTGGACTGGTGATTTTTCTCTTCTTGTTCCTGGCGTTTCGCGGTTTTCGCCTGGCAAGAAGGACGCAGGATATCTATGGCGCATTGCTGGCGACGGGGATCACGACGTGGTTGGTATTGCAGGCAATAATTAATATGGGAGCCACAACGGACAGTATTCCCTATACGGGGGTTCCGCTACCGTTCATCAGCTATGGCGGCTCATCGGTGGTGATTTCGCTGGCGGCTGTCGGGGTGTTACTGAACATCTCGCGTTATATCCAGGAACCGGAGACGCCAGCGCTCTCGCGGCGCTCAATTACAGCGAATTTGCGAAAGAACGTAGAGGGAAGATGGTCATCCAGAAGGAAAGAGATGTAGCGGTACCGTTTGAAAGCCATCCCTGCAACGCCGCTGGCGCGTCTAGCTTCGCTCAGCAGGGATGTAAGGAAGTACCGGGGGGTACCGGGAAAAAGCGAATGAATATACTCGTATCAGGTGGAGGCACCGGTGGGCATATCTACCCGGCCCTTGCCGTGGCAACATTGCTAGAGAAAGAGTACCAGGCCAGGATTTTGTATCTCGGCAGCGATGATGGCTTGGAGACAGAATTAGCGCCAGCGGCGGGTTTTCCATTCGCCATGATCAAGGCAGGCAAGTTACGCCGCTATATTTCGTGGGAGACGATTACAGGGGTGGTGCGTGTACCGGTAGGCATGGCGCAAGCGGTGGGCATTGTGCGCAAGTTTGCGCCGGACGCTGCCTTTACGAGTGGAGGATATGTAGCGGTACCGGCGGGCCTGGCGGCACGGCTGAACGGTGTTCCCTTATTGATGCACCAGCAGGATGTACCGCCAAACCTATCGAACAGGTTAATTGCGCCGCTGGCGACACGCATATCGGTGGCTTTTGAGGACGCGATACACCTGGTCCCTACATGGGCGGGCAAGATGCTGTGGCTGGGTAACCCGGTGCGGCAGGAGATGCTGGATATACGGCAGGTTGCGCCGGAACAGGCGCGCAGGGAGCTGGGATTTGAAGCGGTGGCGCCGCTGCTGGTAGTGACAGGAGGAAGCCAGGGGGCGAGGCATTTAAACCAGGTAGTGTGCGAGGCTCTACCCAGGTTATTGCCGCATTGCCAGGTGTTGCAGATTAGCGGCAAGCAGCTCTTTGAAGAGACGCGGGAGCAATCCGAGCAGGCAATGGCGGACCTTGATGAAGGGGTAAGAAAACGATATCGACTGGTCCCGTACTTGAACGCGGAGATGCCAGCGGCATTGCAGGCCGCAACGCTGGTGTTATGCCGATCCGGGGCGGCAACGCTGAGCGAGCTGGCTGTGTTAGGAAAACCCAGTATCCTGGTGCCGCTAGCGCCGGCGATAGGCAGTTCGCCGCAGGAAGCCAACGCGGATATGTTTGGTCGCAAGGCAGCGGCAGAGGTTATCAAGGATGGGGAGATGGAGCCGGGAAAGCTGGTGGAACGGGTGAAAGCGATCATCGGATCGCAGGCGCGTTTACGGTCAATGGCGGAGGCTGTACTGACTTTTGCGAAGCCGGATGCGACGCAGGAGATCGCAGCGGAAGTAGTAAACGTCGCGCAAATGGCAAAGACGAAGAGACACAAAGGTGCAAGCATTTGAAAAAGGCACGCATACATTTCATGGGTATAGGCGGTCAGGGTATCTCGGCGGTGGCGCAGATGGTACTCAAGGCCGGCGGCGATAGCGTAGAGGTGACCGGCTGCGATATGGAGGCATCGGCAACGACGCGCGCACTGGAGCGTGTTGGTGTGCCAGTGGAGATTGGCCACAGCGCGGATCACCTGGCGGGTATCGACAGGCTGGTGGTAGTGCCAGCGGCGCTGGTGCTGAACCCGGACCATGCGGAACTGGCGACGGCGCGCGCGCGCGGCATACCTATGATTACCTGGCAGGAGATGCTGGGCGAGTTGATGCATGAGAAATGCGTGATCTCCGTCAGCGGCGTCCATGGCAAGGGCACCACGACGGCTATGCTGGCACTGATGCTGGTGGACGCGGGCTTTGATCCGACCTGCGAGGTAGGCGCTGTTGTGCCGCGTTTCGGCGTCAATTACCGCCTGGGTCAGAGTCAGTACTTTGTGAACGAGGCTGATGAGTTCTATAATAACTTCTGGCACTATCATCCACGACTGGCGGTTGTTACGTCAGTGGAGTTCGAGCATCCAGAGTTCTTTGCCGATTATGAAGCCTATCTGGCGAGCTTTGAACACTTTGTGCGGGGCATGGATATGGATGGCGACTGGCCTTTGCCACCAACGCTCATTTTGAATGCGAATAGCGTGGGTTGTGCTGAACTGCTGGGGAGGCTGAAAGATTGGCCAGGAAGAGTAGTGACGTACGCGGTGGAGGGATTGGCAGCCCAAAAAGGTTTAAACGCGGCGTCTAAAGAAAAAGAGCAGATGAATGTTCTAGGAGACCAGGTGACCTTTGAGGCGTATGATGTGAAGTTAGAAGGTGAGACCAGTTACCACGTACGCTCGCACTGGGGTAAAGCGTTTCCTACAGATGTTTCTCCTGGATGCATACACCTGCAATTGCCAGGGATACACAATGTGCAGAACGCGCTGGCGGCACTGAGCGTGGCCAGTGTGTTGGGGATCGATGCGGGGACGATTGTGAAGACGTTAGAGGGCTTTAGTGGCATCAGGAGACGGTTTGAAATTCGTAACCAGGGTCCTATAGAGATCAATGGACAGCCAATGGATATCGTGCTGGTCGATGATTACGCGCACCATCCAACTGCAATCGCGGCCACGTTGGAGGCGGCACGGAGGCGGTATCCAGGACGGCGCCTGGTGGCGGTCTACCAGCCGCACATGTTCAGTCGCACAAAGACTTTTTTCGGACAGTTTTTACAAGCGTTTGACCTTGCCGATGTAGCGATTATCGCTGATATATTTCCGGCACGGGATCGTGATACAGGCCTGGTTTCCGCGCGGGAACTGGTAGAAGCGATGGCACCTGTTACTGGGCGCAATGAATTGGGGGCGCACGATAAATCGGCCCCCTACAAGCAGGGAGGCGGACAGGTGTTACATGGTGGGAGTGTGCAGGCAACGGCGCAATTGTTGCGTGGGATGCTGCGTTCTGGGGACGTGGTACTGGTGATGGGAGCGGGAGATATCTATACACTGACGGAGATGATTTTGAGCGGAGGAATAGATTATGACTTTCGACGCTAAGGCTGCTTACACTGGACTACAGACGCATTTTAAGAAGCGGGTGCGTTTTAGTGCGGCTGTGCGCTGAGCGGCGTTGGCCTCTTTTGCTGGTTGGCAACGGCACAAACACCCTGTATGCCGATGCGGGTGTGCGGGGCATCGTTGCTCGAATCGCTCTGAACTCGTATACCATCGAGGATCATGGAGACGGGACGGCGCTGTTATTAGCAGAGGCAGGGGTGAGCTGGCCGCATTTGTTAAATGAACTGGCGCCGCTTGGCTGGGGAGGGTTGGAGTTCGGGCCGGGGATACCAGGTACATTGGGAGGGGGCGTTATCAGTAATGCCGGGGCACACAATAGCAACATGGGAGAAGTCCTGGAGTGGATTGAGATATTGGATGCGCGCAGTAGTTCAGAGGAGCAGTATAGTATCCCGATGATGCGGCGTTACATGCAGGATGAGCTTGATTTAAGTTATCGTCACAGCCGTTTTCGCGAATTGCGCCGTGTCGTGTTTGATGAGCAGGGCTATCCGCAGCCAGTCCCGCGTGGATTGATTGAACCAGCCGAGATTATTTTGTTGCTGGCAATACGTCTTCACCACGAAGATCCGCAAAAGCTGCGGGAGATTATTAAGGAATATAAACAACATCGCAAGAGGACGCAGCCGGTGCAGCAGAGCGCAGGCTCGGTCTTCAAAAACCCGCCGGGGGATTATGCCGGTCGGTTGATTGAGCAGGCGGGTTTGAAGGGCGTGATCCATGGTAAAGCACAAATTTCTGAACGTCATGCAAACTTTATTGTCAACTTAGGCGGCGCCAGTGCTGCTGATGTCGTAGCACTGATGAAGGAGGCTCGCAACCGCGTTCATGAAAAGTTTGGGATAGACCTGGAGTTAGAGGTTGAACCGCGAGGCGAGTGGGGACAGGAGGCATTATGACAGAGGAAAAGAGACAACCGAAGGAGCAGATTGCTACTCATATCTATAGGAGGCCAGATGCGAGAGAGATACGAGCTACTGCGAGTAGTGTAAGCGCGGAGAGCACGCGCCAGCGGGTTGTCACGAAGCATCATGAAGTGCAGCCGTCAGCGGGGGAAAGTTATGTCCAGCGGCGGAATCGACTCTATTCTGCCCGCGCAAAAGCGCCGGCATATCATGAACCCGTGGTGCGCAAGCCACGAACGCTAGCTCAAACGGGCGCCCCAGCCGTCAGTGGGCAGATGCGCGTCTTAAAACGTCCTTTGCCTTACCAACAAACGCCGGTCCCCGCGCGCAGCGGGAGGCGGCGGACACACCGAAGAGGGTTCCTGTGGAGGTTGTTTGGCATCTTTGCACTGCTGCTGTTGCTGGTTTTGGGATCGTCCTTTGCGCTGACCAGCAGTGCGTTCAGGGTGGCACAGGTGAGCGTGACCGGCGCCCACCACGACCTCCTGGTACAGAGTATTCAACATATGGGGATGCAGGGCCAGAACATTTTTCTGATTGATGTGGAGGCCCTGACTGCCCGTATTGAAATGCTGCCGATGGTGGCCTCTGCGAGCCTGGAGAAGCAGTGGCCGAACCAACTGCAGGTGACCGTCACAGAGCGTACCCCGGTATTGCTCTGGCAGACAGTACATGGAACGTATAGTGTTGACCGACAGGGTGTAGTGATTGCGCCAGCGAACCAGACCGCGGGAGCCGATGCACTCATGACCGTGGTAGATGGATGGCGGGGAAATATCTCTGGGGGAAAGGGAATAGGGGCAATAGATGTGCGAGACGTGCATCCTGGGGTCAGATTGAACGCGGCAGATATCGTATTCGCAACGGCTGTATTTGCCGAATTACCTGAAGTGGCCGGCGTCACAGACTTTACCTTGCGTTACAGCGATACTATGCCCGGGGGGCTTGCCAATGAGCCAGGAACAATGGGGGGAAAAGGAGTATATATCATCGAGAGTAAAGCGGGATGGATAGCATACCTGGGTGGAGCGAACGATGCTAACCCGCTGCACAACCGGCTGATGGAACTCCAACAGATTCTGGCGCTAGCGCAGCGGGAACAGCTCAACCTGGCAACGATTGACCTGCGCTTTGACCTGCGGCCCGTATATACCATTAAACAAGCGTAAGGTGGCGTGGATAGTAGGGAATAAATAGGAGGGCGGCCTTCGCGGTCACCCAGGAATAGTCATTATGAAGTGATCGAGGAGAGATTGATAGTAGAGGGTTGGTCATATGAAGAAGAACGTATCTTTTAGTGCGTCTCACACATTTACCGCCCAATAGGAGCGTGTATCGTGCAAGAGCGGGTGATCGTCGGTATCGACGTTGGAACAACAAAAATCTGCGTTCTCGCCGGAGAGTTGGACCGCGACGGGAAGATGAATATTGTTGGCGTTGGCACCTGCCCTTCACAGGGTTTGCGCCGCGGGGTGGTGGTGAACATTGAAGAGACCGTCACTTCAATTGCCGCGGCGCTTGATCGTGCTGAACGTCTATCAGGAAAGAAGATAACCACAGCGTATGTGGGGATTGCCGGCAGCCATATTGCCTCGGAGAATAGCAAAGGATTTGTGGCTATCTCGCCGAGTCACCGGGATATTGTACAGAACGACATCAGCCGGGCAATCGAGGTTGCGCGAGCTATCGCCATTCCCGCGAATCGCGAGGTGATCCATGTGATACCACGAGGCTATGTTGTCGACGGGCAAGAGGGTATAAAGAACCCGATTGGCATGTCTGGCTTCCGCCTGGAAGTGGAGGCGCATATCATTACCGGTGCGGTATCTTCTATTCACAACTTAATTAAATGTGTACAAAAGGCGCGCGTAGAGATCGAGGATCTCGTCCTGGAGCCGCTGGCCTCAAGCGAGGCTGTCTTAGCGGATGGTGAGACCGAGCTTGGGGTGGTACTGGTCGATATTGGTGGGGGAACCACGGATATCGCCGTGTTTGCCGACGGAGCTATCTGGCAGACAGTAGTCTTGCCGATCGGGGGCAACCTGATTACAAGCGACATCGCCATCGGCCTGCGCATACCTTTTGCTGTAGCGGAGGTACTCAAGGTGACCTATGGTCATTGTGATCCTTCAACTATCTCTGATGACGATATGATCGACCTGGCGCATTTTATACCGAACTGTGATGACCTTGTGCCGCGTAAGTTACTGGCTGAGATCATCCAGGCTCGCGTAGAAGAACTGTTTGAGATGGTTTACGAGGAGATCAGGAAATCTGGCTATGATGGATTGCTACCGGCGGGCCTGGTACTGACCGGCGGGGCTGCTGAATTGCCGGGTATCCAGGGTGTTGCGGGACAGATACTGGACCTGCCCACGCGGGTTGGTGCGCCGCTGGGACTTCACGGACTGGCCGACTCGATCTCCCGGCCAGCTTTTGCAACGGCGGTAGGCCTGTTACAGTGGGCCTTGACCCACACCTCGTTCCTTATCGAAGAGGATGTACCAGAGGACAACGGGCCAATGAGTTTCGTAACGCGTTTAGTACGCTGGTTACGTGCGTTTATTCCTTAGTTTGAAGGGGGCCACGAAAATGCTACCAATGGGAAATCATCAAGTAGAAGGCTTCGCCCAGATCCGTGTCATCGGAGTTGGGGGCGGTGGCAGTAATGCGGTTAACCGCATGATACAGGTGAATATGATGGGCATCGAGTTTATTGCGGTAAATACGGATGCCCAGGCCCTGCTGCTCACAGAGTCTCCAATGCATATCCGTATCGGGGACAAGCTTACCCGTGGCCTTGGTGCGGGCGGCAATCCCAGTGTTGGAGCCAAGGCAGCGGAGGAGAATGCTGAAGAGTTGTACGAGGCACTCAAAGGGTCCGACATGGTTTTCATCACCGCGGGTATGGGTGGTGGGACCGGGACAGGAGCAAGCCCGATAGTGGCGCAGATTGCACGCGAAGCCGGAGCGTTGACGGTCGGCGTCGTGACGAAGCCGTTCACCTTCGAGGGTAATAAGCGCCGCATCGCCGCGGAGGAGGGTATTGCTAATCTCAAGCAGCACGTCGATACCTTGATAACTGTACCCAATGACCGGCTTTTGCAGGTCGTGGATAAAAAGATGCCGCTTTCGGACGCATTCCGGCTGGCCGACGACGTGTTACGCCAGGGCATCCAGGGTATCAGCGATCTGATTACCGTACCCGGGCTGATCAACCTGGATTTTGCCGATGTGAAGACCATCATGTCAACGGCTGGTTCGGCGTTGATGGCGATTGGCGAGGCTACTGGCGATACACGTTCGCTAGACGCGGCCCACCTGGCGATAGCCAGCCCGTTGCTGGATATCGATATCAGCGGGGCACGAGGCGTGCTGTTTAACATCACGGGCGGAATGGATCTGTCGCTGTTTGAGGTCAACGAGGCGGCTGATGTGATCAGCAAGGCCGCGCACCCGGAGGCCAATATTATCTTTGGTGCGGTACAGGATCCGAACTATGATGGGAAGGTCAAGATTACCGTCATTGCCACCGGATTTGATGGGCTAACACGGACACCTGTGCCAGTGGTGACCCCGTACCAGCAACCGCAACAGAATCGTCCACCGGCCTATGATCGCAGTATGCTCCATACTGCGTCTTCGATGGGGAACCATGGGAACGGAGCTGCGCGCCAGCAGCCACGTCAACAGCAGCCGCAGCACCAGGGGTTCCAGCAGGGATACGGTTCAGTGCCGGCAGCAGCGCCGCCGGTGAATATGATCGATCATCCGACGGGTCAAGTGCAGGCGAACTATGGCGGCCAGGCTGAGCCACAGATGCGGCAGAGGCAGGCGGCAGCGCCGACACAGGAGCCGGTACGGCAGGTCCTTGCGCGCGATGGGCGGGATGTAAGCGCGGATGTCTATGATCTTGACGGAGATCCAATGGAACTGCCGAGGACTGGCTCGTCCACCCATGGGCGGTTGCCGGTGCCCGAGCCGGAGGCGCAGCCGGCACAGCGTCCTTCAAACGACCAGCGTCCACAGCGGCCTGTGCGTCGCCTGGATCAAAAGGGGTTTGATCTGGCGCGAGGGAGTCGCAATGCACCTTCTGGTGATGTGATCGACATTCCGGCGTTTTTGCGTAAAAGGTAGTGTAGTCATTCTAGCAAAAGGAGGGCAGGTCCACGATATGGACCTGCCCTCCTTTTGCTAGAATGACTATAGAGTTTGCTTACCGGTTTCTGGTTTTGCCGAGGTTGCCTGGGATATCCTCATCAAGGCCGATATGGTTGATGACGACACGCACGCCTGGGATACCGACAATCTCTCTTTCGAGCATGTACTTCATCTCGCTGGTGGGGGTTTCGCCGTAGAGGCTGACAATGTAGTTCTCGACGAGTACCGAGATATTTTTGGCTCCCTCGAGTTTGCCCTCGGTCCTGAGCTTTTCAATGCGGGCGTTGACGGCGTTCAAGAGGGCGTCTTCGGCGACGAGGAAGTTTCTGACGTCAATGACGCCGGGCATCTTCAAGAGGTTTTCCTCAAGCGTCTTCTTTTGGGCCTCCAGCTCGACCTTTCCGTAGAGAGCCAGCACGACGCCCTCGCGCTCGATCTCTACTTTGACGGGGTGTGCGCTCCAGGCGGTGCTACTCACGGTGACGGTGCGATCAGCTACATCCTGCGCATCTTGCAGCAATATCTCCGCCAGGACAGTTGGTTGCCCGGTAGCGGCGGCCTCAGCGTAGGTGGTTGGCAGTTTCGACGTTTTTGCTGTGCCTGCGCGTGAGGCGAAGGGGTCTTGTAAGCCCCATCCTATAATACTGACAAAGACAATGATTGCAGCAATGATGGAGAGCCAGGGAATGGTATTGATGAAGAGCAATCCACCCATCGTTGTGCATACTGCCAGGGCTAAAATAATTGGCCATAAACTGCCGTTGGGCATATGAATATGGACGTGCTCTTCTTCGCCTTCAAGTTCTTCGGCACCGGCCAGCATAGTTGCGGTCATATCGTCCGCGGTGAGATTAGTACTTTGAAGAGGTGTATTCATGCGGTCTGCTTCCCTCTAAGTATCAGGTACGATGTAGTGGGGTCCTGATGTGCACAGGGTATCCCATTAGTAATAAGAATACCAGGAATGTGAGGATGTTGCAAGCGGTTAAGGGAGAAATTTTGAGGGCGACCGCTAGCGCATACCCCATTCCCACATACCGTAGGCTATTTTTCTTTAAGGAGGACTTGCAGGTCGGCCGTTAATTGTGCTGTGGTGGCGTCGCTGCCGAGGTAAATGCGCTCTCGGCCCTGTTTGTCGATGAGGAAGATGGCGGTGGTGTGGGAGATTGTGCCACCGGTTGTGGTGGGGGTGGGTGCGGCGTAGACTGAGTAGCTTGACCAGATGGGGGAGAGTTGGGCGTGGCTGCCTACGAGGTAATGCCAGTAGTTGAGCATTCTGTGGACTTTAGAGAAGTTGAGGGCGGCGGCGATGGTGTCCCGCTGGGGGTCTGTGCTGACGGCGAGGACGGCGACGTTTTGGGCCTGGCTGCCAAGGTTGAGCATGACGGCGTGGAGTTTTTCGGCGGTGAGGGGGCACTGGTCGGGGCAATGGGTGTAGAGGAAGGTGAGGATGGTGGGTTTGCCTTTGAATTGTGAAAGGGTGATTGTTTTGCCGAATTGGTCGGTGAGTTTGAAGTCGGGTGCTATAGTGCCACCAAGGTCCGTGCCCTGGAGGCCCGACTGGTTAGTACTGGTGGTTTGTGCGGCGTTACTGGGCGTCGCGGTTTGCCTTCCTGTGCGGCTGCCCAGGAGGGCGGCGATGATTACTACGAGTATTGCGAGTGTCAGGACTGAGAGTCGTGATGCCAGGCGCCAGTTCATTTTTGATTTTCTATCTAGTAAAAGTCATAATCGGGTCCCTACCTGGGTCAATGGATTACTCGGTCGATAACCATGGCGGCGAAGATCATGGCCAGGTAGCAGTTTGAGTACCAGAAGAGGGTTTTGGCCCAACTTTTGGTTTTTTCGCGCAGCAGGCGTATGGACATGTAGACCAGGATGCCGCCGAGGGTGAGGGCGGATACCAGGTAGAAGTAGCCCATGGCCCCCATGCCAAAGAGTACAAGGGTGACGGCGAGGAGCAGGAGCGAATAGAGTAGAATTTGTTTGCGTGTCTCGCGTTCGCCCATGACGACGGGTAACATAGGTATGCGCGCCTTCTCGTAGTCTTTCTGGATCAGGAGTGAGAGCGCCCAGAAGTGCGGCGGCGTCCAGTAGAAAATGATGGCGAAGAGCCAGATGGCGGGGAGCGAGAGGTTGTTGGTCACGGCGGCCCAGCCTACGAGGACGGGGACGGCGCCGGCTGCTCCACCGATAACGATATTCTGCGCGGAGGTGCGTTTCAGACCCATAGTGTAAACAAAAATGTAGAAAAGGATGGCTGAGCAGGCAAGGCACGCGCTGAGCAGATTGACGAAGGTGGTCAGGACGAGAAAGGCTCCCACACCGAGCACGATGCCGAAAATCAGGGCCTGGGTGGGCTGCACTCTCCCAGATGGGAGGGAGCGGCGCTGGGTACGCCCCATGATCTGGTCGATGTCACGATCAATATAGCAATTGATACAGTTGGCGCTGCCCGCTGCCATGGCGCCACCTATGAGTGTGGCGGTAAGCAGGCCAGGAGGAGGTAATGCCCTGTTGGCGATGGCCATAGCCGCTGCTGTAATACCAAGTAGCAGGACGGTGACATGCGGCTTCATGAGGTCAACATAATTGGAAATGGTCTGGCGTACCGGTCCCCTTTCTTTCTTTGGCTCAACGCTTTGCGCTTCTTCCTGCGCCTCAAGGTTCTGTTCTCTCGGAGCGACGCGTAGTTGATTGGCGGCGAGCGCGGCCAGTAGCACCAGGCAGCCCCAAACAGCGGTGGCAAGAGCGAGGTGCAGGCCGGCGACGAAGCCGGGTTTATTGAGCAAGACGATCAGGCCGCCGACGACGGATTGCGCAACGAAGAGGACGGCTGCAGCCAGCGCGACCCAGGCTTGCGCAGGCGCAACGTTGCGCCTGCGCCATGCTGAAATGAGCGTCCAGACGAGCACAAGTCCCACGAAGGTGGCGACGAGGCGATGGAAGATATTGATATCGGACAGGTGATACTGTACAGCCCATGCTGGCGGTGTACAGAGGGGCCAACCAGGGCAGGCGAGCGATGCGCCAGAGCCGACGACATAGGAGCCGCTGAGCATGAGTCCGTAGACGAGCAGTGCGTTGGTGACGGCGAGACGGGCAAACTTGCGGGTTTTGCTAGGATGCTCTTTCGCCGGCGCGGGTTTGGCAGCCATGACGGCGATAGTGATGATCACAGCGAAGAAGGCCAGCGCGGTGCCGAGGTGCGCAGTGATGATGGTTGGCGGCAGCTTCCAGAGGACGGTGAGGCCGCCGAGCACGATCTGGATGACCAGCAGGATGGGGGCAAGAATAAGCGCGGGTATGAGAACCTGTCGCTCGTTGCGCGCCCAGCGGTAGGCGCTGATGGCCAGTGTAACGACAAGCACGCTGACGATGGCGGCGATGAAGCGGTGAAACTGTTCAAGGAACGTGTGATAGTCTATGGCGGCAAAGGCTTGACCATAGCAGAGGGGCCAGTCGGGGCAGCTCAGACCGGAGTCTGTGGCGCGTACAGTGCCGCCGAGGGCGACAAGAAAATATGTGAATCCGACCGCTATCCAGGCTACGCGGCGTATAAATTTCATGCGAATGCTCCAAATATCCTTTTTGGGAAGATAGTGTAACAGGTTTATTGTCGTTGATGTTCCTGTTGTTATCCTTGCAAGGGAGTGGGCGAGCCTTACAAATGCCTTAATTTTTGACGCTGCGAATAAAGTGAATTGTTACTGTCCCCAGGAGACAACAGGTAATGCGTGAAATGGGGCGATGGCGGCATTACTGGAGAACTGCACCAGGACGTAGGCAGCAGCCAGCGACGGGATGTCGCGAGAGAGTGCCATCCAGATCAGCCCAACGACGTTGACCAGGGTGCCGAAGAGGATGTAGGGGCGGCGGCGGCCCCAGGCTGCGAGGCGTCCGCGTGTTTTGTCACTGAGCATGCCGAATAGTGGGTTGGCGAAAAGCGAGACGAAGGCGCCGGGGACCAGCACAAAGGCTAACGCCTCCCCTTTATTCAAGTCTCCAGCGATCTTGAAAACCTGGCTGGGAAGAATGATAATACCAAGAGCAGACCAGTCATGAACCCCCGCATACATGACGGGGGCTTGTCCCTGCCTTTACGCACCGATCTGAGTAGATCCAGATCGACTACCGAGCGAGACAATAGGCACCATGACCGATGCCCGAGAGATATTGATCGCGGCGTTCCGATCAGCGTTATCAGTATAGCCGCACGCGACACAACAGAAAGCGGCTTGACTCTTGCGGTTCGCTTTTGCACAGTGGCCACACGCGCAACACCTACGAGACGTGTTGCGGGGATCAACAGTGTGCAATGGTATGCCAGCCAGAGCCGCCTTGTAGGAAAGGAATTGACGGAGTTGTCCAAAGGCCCAGGAAGTATGGCGATTGCGCTGAGAACGTCTAACCGTGCTATCGGTTCTTTTCCGAATGTGCCTAAGTTCTTCAATCGCTATTCCTTGTCCAGTGGCTTTGGCTTTCTGAACAATCCGTTTGGAGATGACATGATTGGTGTTTTTGCGGAACCTGGCTTCTTTGCCAGAGAGTTGCTTGAGATGGCGTTTCGCACTCTTCGTCCCCCGCTTCTGCAAGCGTTGGCGCAAGGCATGATGGCGTTGGCGCGTCTTCTCAACGGCTTCTCCGCTAAATGTCTCGCCTTCACTATCGGTGGCAAGGTTGACAATGCCCAAATCCACGCCAAGCGTTCCATCAGAAGTACCAGGAGTAGGGGTGGGAACATCCAGCGTCACAGCCAGAGAGAAGGTCCCGTTGCGGTAGAGCAAATCGGCTTGCCCCTTGATGCTCCCCATCCGGGACGCTTGATAGCTTCCGATCAGGAACGGCACGAGTACACGGCCCGAAAGCGTCAAGAGGGAGACGGTAGTCAGGCCCTTAAAGGACATGACTCGTTCATCGTAGACAAGAGCGCCTTCAGGCTGAAAGGTAGGTTGGATGCTCTTATCGCGCTTGTAGGCTTCACTGGCCTTGCTGATGCATCGGATAGCCAACTGAGCAGCAAGCTTGTAGGTAGTACGCAACTCACCATAGACCATCTTTTGCAGTTCAAACGTATTGGCAGTCTTTTCCGCAAAAGCGATTTCTGCCACATAGGTAGCTGCCTGGTTAAAGGCGTGCATGGTGTCAAGCAAAGCCTGATGCTGTTCAGTGGTTGGGTGAAGCTTCAAGAGCATCGTTTGTTTCATGCCCCAAGTATACATCCATTGATGAAAGCTGTCAGTAGGCACGGTACTTTCTGCCTGCGGGCAGCTTTCTTTCCTCTCCGCCTTAAAAGGACGGGGCTTCCAGAAAGGACGTTCTGTTGATGAATCGTACCAGTGTTTGCCATGGGGAGGCGGGAATCGGAGCGGCGAGGGAAAGGGAGACCGGGAGGGATAGGGCGATCGCAAGGGTCGCCCCTACTATACACGACGGGGTTTGGTTACCGCGTTGGTGCAGCTTTGTATTGTTTTTTTGTTTCGTTTTGCTCACGTCCTGTGAAGGGGTGACAGCTACTCCTCCTTCTAGTTCAACGGGTATCGTTACAGCAACTCCCCGGGTGTCCGCGACTAAAACTACTGTTCCGCCAACAGTGCCCACATTGGATGTTACGCCACGGCATTTTACGTCTCGCGTGATTTTGCAGGGGAAAGGGCGTCCGGATGACCTGGCTTTTACCCAGGCGGGGAATGCGTTGTTGTTTAGCGATGCCATTAATGGCACTATTAGCAGTGTTACGCTGGATGGGAGGGTGACTGTGCTGGTGAACGGGCTGGCTGGGCCTGAGGGTTTGATTGTGCTGGCGAATCAGCAGTTGATTATTGCCGAGCAGAATACCAATCGCATCCTTGTGCTGGCTCCTGGGGCGCACACACCCACTGTGTTAAGCACGATACCGGGGGAGCCTAGCCTGGCGAATTGTAAGCATGGGATAGATGGTATTGCCTGGGATGCGGTCACTAATACGATTATTGTGCCGGATAGCCCAACTGGCGACGTGTACAGCTTGAGCCTGGATGGGAAAAGCCTGAAGCTGCTGGCCTCGGGCATTACGAGACCGGTTGGCGCGGCTGTCGATGCCCAGGGGAATATCTATGTTGCCGATGAGTGTGGGGGTGCGGTGTGGCGTATTGCTCCCGATGGAACAAAGACGCACATTGGAGATTTTGGAATGCCAGATGATGTTGTGCTTGATCAGCATGGCAATCTGCTGATCACCGATCTACAGCCATCGATACATGCGCTCATTCGTTTGAACCTGGCGACTGGCAAGCGGGAGGTGCTGGCGAGACAGGGGTATATAGAGCCGCAGGGGCTGCTCGTGGATGCGCATGATAACATTTTTGTCTCAGATGATTATGCCAATAAGATTGTGGAGTATCAACCAGCATGAGTAAATTGATGACGATGAGCGAGGCTGTCGCGCGCTACGTGCCGGATGGCTCTTCGGTTGCTATTAGCCTGGCGTTGGAGCCGCTGATTCCCTTTGCGGCCGCTCACGAAATCATACGCCAGCAAAGGCGCAACCTGACACTGATCGGTCCTATTTCGGATATTTTGTTCGATCAACTGATCGGGGCGGGCTGTGTCGAAAGGGTAACGGCGGCGTGGGCAGGCAATGTCAGCGAGGGGCTGGGCTATTGTTACAGGCGTGCCACTGAAAAAGCGATTCCACGCGCTATTACGGTCGAAGAGCACAGCAATTTTACCATTGGCCTGGCATTACTGGCGGCAAGCCTGGGTTCGCCGTATATTCCCACGCGCTCAACGTTGGGCAGCGATATACCGGGCCATAACACGGCATTCCGCCTGGAACGCTCGCCGCTGGATGGCACGCCGCTGCTGCTGGTACCGGCACTCAGTCCAGATGTCACAATTGTGCATGCGCAGCGCAGCGACGAGGATGGCAACGCGCACCTGTGGGGCAATGTAGGTATATGCGAGGAAGCGATACTGGCGGCGAAAGATGTTATTCTGGTTGCGGAAGAGATTGTGGAAAGGGAGGTTATTGTGAGCGATCCCAACCGTGTGCTCGGTCCATCCTACAAAGTACGAGCGGTCGTGCATGAGCCGTGGGGGGCGCATCCCTCGGCCGTGCAGGGCTATGCCAACCGCGATCACCTGTTTTATCACGAATATCACGAGCGCACACGCAGCGTTGAAGGTTTCCAGGACTGGTTGGAGGAATGGGTTTTACGAGTGCCGGCACGGGCAGAGTATGTGAAGAAGCTGGGCGAAGAGCGGGTGCAGCGTTTGCGCGTCAAAAAGCATCGCTACGCCGCGCCGGTCGATTATGGGTACTAAGGGAGGAAGAGCGAGATGGAATACACTCCCCAGGAATTGATGGTAGTCTGTGCTGCAAGACAGGTACAGGATGGCGAGCGGGTCTTTGTCGGCATGCGCCTGCCGCTGCTGGCGTTTGCCCTGGCGAAAAGAACGCACGCGCCACATTGTGCCGGCTTATTTGAGACCGGTATCCTGCGCGATACACCGGCGGCGGAATTGCTTTACACGATGGGAGATGCGCCGAATATTTGCGGAGCGTTATGGGCGACCGGCACCGTCAAAGTGATCGGGCTGATGGCAGCCGGAGAGGTGCAGTTGGGCTTTATCGGCGGCGCGGAGATTGACCGCTATGGCAATCTGAACACAACCGTCATTGGGAATTGGCGGCGGCCCACTGTTCGCCTGCCCGGCAGCGGTGGGGCGGCGGATATTGCTTCGCTGTCGCATAGATTGGCGATTATTATGCAGCACGATCGTCATCGCCTGCGCGAGAAAGTGGATTACGTGACCAGCCCTGGTTATGGTTATCCCGATGAACAGGGGCCTGCTGGAGCGGCATGGAGGGAGAGAGTGGGTTTGCCGAGAGGAGGTCCTGCCGCGCTGATTACAACGCTGGCGGTATTTACCTTTGATCGACAGAATGGGGAGGCGGTTTTGCAGTCGTACCATCCAGGGACAACGGTAGAGGAGGTACAGGCCCGGACGGGATGGACGTTGAGGCTGGCGGATGATTGTCGGGAGACGGTGCCGCCGAGCATGGAGGAGTTGAAGGTGATCCGGGAGTGCGATCCCGAAGGGAAATGGACGAGGCGAAAAATACTAAGCAGCGATGGCTGAGTTGCAGAGCATGGCTCCGCAATTCAGCCATCGCTGCTTACATTTATTATATCTTGGGTAGTTGCATGCCGAGCTTGCGCATCTCGTAGAGCAGCGTTTCGCGCAGACCTTCTTCCAGGGGGCGAAGGGTGTAGCCCAGTTCGCGCCTGGCTTTTTCGTTGCTGCCGAGATAGGTCGCGGTAGTGACCCGCAAACTCTCGGCAGTGTAGGATTCCGGAAGGGGGATGACCTTCTCAAGTATGCCCATGAGCGAGGCCATCGCTTTGATGGCGCCAAAAGAGGGATGAAGGCGGGGCGCGGGAACGGCTGTGATTTTTTCCGCGATCTCCAGCACCTCCACGACGCGGGCAACGGGACCTGCGATGATGTACTCTTCGCCGGCCGTGCCTTTTTCCATGGCCAGGATGTGACCGCGAGCAATATCATCAACATGTGCCCAACAGTAGGTGGTCTGCGCTGGAACCATGGGCAATTTGCGTCGTAGGTATTGCACGAAGGTCTCATGTACCGAACTGGTGTCGCCGGGACCGTAGACAAGACCCGGCATGACGGTGACCAGGGGCAGGCCTTCCTTTACCATTGGCATCGCCACTGCGTAGTGAGCTACCCACTTGGTGCGGTCGTATTCGCTGACCCAGTGGCCGTCATCGGGGTGGTAGTATGTTTCGTCAACGATCTTGCCACGCGTATCTGAATTCACGGCCAGCGTGCTGGTATAAACGCCTTTGGGGATGTTGAGTTCCTTCATCAATTGCAGGACGTTGCGCGTGCCATCGACATTGATATTCATGCCCATGCTCTTGTCTTTTACACCGATCTTGTACCAGCCCGCGATGTGAAAAACGCCATCAACGCCTGTCATCGAGGCGCGCATACTCTCTTTGTCGGTCACGTCGCCTTTTACCACGTTCACCCCGAGGTCGACCAGGTCCTGAGCCTTTGCAGGTGTGCGCACGGGAGCGATGACCGTGTGCCCAGAGGCGATCAATTGTCGTGCCACGTGCCCGCCGATGAAGCCGGTGGCGCCGGTAACATAATATTTCATGCGGTAGTCTCCCCTTTTTTGATTATGTATGCGACGAGCGTAGAAAGGAAAATGAGTTTAAACTTATTGACCAAATTATATGGAGGTTTTTGGGAGGTTGTCAAGAGGGTAGGCCAGGGGAGGTGAAGGTTCGTACATTTTTGGGATGATGCACTTGACTGGATATTGTACGCTACATAATGTAGGCAAGAATATAAAGGAATAGGCCTGAAAGGTTGCCGTTGATGGCTGATATAGGACTTGATTTCTGGCTCACGCAGTGGGACTGGGAACCATCGATATTGATTGGAACGGTGGTAATAGTAGGGTTGTATTTGTATGCGCTGGGGCCTTTACGAAAAAAGTATCATCTGGCAGAGCGTGTCAATAAATGGCAGGCGTTCTCTTTTCTGCTGGGGATGTCAATGATGTTCCTGGCGCTTGTTTCACCGTTGGATGAGTTGGGCGATAGTTACCTGTTCAGCGCTCACATGGTGCAGCACATGTTTTTGACTATTG
Organism: Chloroflexota bacterium; assembly: GCA_005881495.1. The sequence goes on along the minus strand of VBHI01000320.1, from coordinate 18,001 downwards.
TGGGGCCGCCGCTGCTGTTGCTGGGTACGCCTGGTTGGTTGATTGAGCCGCTGCTGCGCAAGTCAATTGTATTTCGTATAGCCCGGATACTGACATTTCCGGCTCTGGCGTTTTTTATGTACAATTTCGATTTCTGGCTGTGGCACGTGCCGCCGCTGTATAATGCGACCTTAGAGAATCAGAGCATTCATATTCTTGAGCATGTGACCTTCATTGTCTTTGGGGTCATCTACTGGTGGCCCGTTTTCAGCCCTTCCGCACTGTTGCCGCGTCTCTCAATGGGGGGGCAGGTGCTCTATCTCTTCTTGAGTGGAATGCCGACGGTGGCGCTGGGGGCTGGATTGACTTTTTTCCCACCTTTGTATGCTCCTTACCTGGCGGCCCCACGTATCTGGGGGCTTACACCTGCTACGGATCAGCAATTGGGAGGCCTGATTATGTGGGTGCCGGGGAATATGGTGTATATTGTGATTATGAGTGTTCTTTTTATTCGCTGGATGCAGAAGCAGGAGGCGAAGCAGAGGGAGCAGGAGGCATTGGCGGATAAGTCGGAGAACGAGGCGATTCTGCACGAACACGGTGTATCGTAGCTGTTGTTGATATTCAGGTTACTGTAAGGTGATGTGAAGGGACTGCAAGCCTGCTGTCAGGAAGAAGGGCTATAGTAGGCGCATATGATGGAAAGAGTGTCGCAAATATGGCGAGATCTGCACTATTTTCCGTGACAACGTAAAACACGTTTTAGGAGTTGAGAAGTGAGGATGCCAATATTTCGCGGGATGAAACACTGGGGAAAAATAATCCCAGCCGTGCTTTTATCCTCGCTCCTTTTTGCAGCTTGTGGCGGTAATTCCCCCACTATTTTGAACCCCACGGGGCCTGTCGCCGTTCATGAAGCGAATTTTTTCTGGTTCATCCTGTCTGTAGCCACCGTTGTTTTTGTGATAGTCGAAGGGTTGTTGATCTGGTCAATTATCCGCTACCGCCAACGCCCCAATTCGCCTGCGCCCAGGCAGATTCATGGCAATAACACTGTCGAATTTATCTGGACGGTTGTGCCCTCGCTCTTTTTGTTTGCTGTCCTGGGTGGGACAATTTATACAATGTTTAACCTGTCAAATATTCCGAGTACGAACGCGAGCATTCCTGAGATCAGGGTGGCGGCGGTCGGGCATCAATGGTGGTGGGAGTTTGACTATCCGAATCAGCACGTGGTGACCGCTGATACGCTCTATTTACCGCGGGGCGCAGTAGTGACCATGGACCTCCTATCGAGGAATGTCATCCACAGTTTCTGGGTTCCGAGCATTACAGGCAAGACCGATGTTATCCCCGGGCATAATAACATGAAGGTATTCCGAGCGGATGTGCCGGGGGAATATCGCGGTATGTGTGCTGAATTCTGTGGCGCACAACATGCCCATATGAACTTCAACGTGGTCGTCTTAGATACGAATGCTTTCAACACCTGGTTGAGTAACGAGCAGCAGAAAGCACAAACTCCAACCGATTTGCTTGCCCTGCAGGGTCAGAAGATTTTTACAGGGACAGGCGGCTGTACAGGATGTCATGGTATCGTAGGTGTTAACCTGACAAGCTTTGATGCAGCCAAAACAAATAGTGGCCTTTCTGCCGATGCATTGGTAGGACCGAATCTGACACACTTTGCGGAGCGACAACTGATTTCCGGTGGTGTACTGATTGCCAGTGATGGGCACAATTGGGCGAATGATCCCGCGTGCCAGCTTGTCAATGGCCAACTGGTAAATAAGGACAGTTGCGGCCTGTATCAATGGCTGCATGCCCCACAAGCAGTGAAGCCGGGCAACGATATGGTTATCGGCAACCTTTCCGACTCACAGATTTATGCACTGATTGCGTACCTGCAAAGTCTAAAGTAGCCTATTGACCCTATAGTTTTATAGGGCTGGATATTTGGAGGAATGCCCATGGCAACCCGCACGATCGTTGAGGTACCAGGAGTAGAGCGGCGCAGGCGCCTTGACGAGACTTATATTGGCGAATGGCTGATGACGACCGATCATAAGAAGATCGGCGTGATGTACATGCTGACCGGCTTTGCCTTCTTCCTGGTGGGAGGACTTGAGGCTTTACTGATCCGAACACAACTGGCGGTGCCAAACGGGCATGTGCTCAGCCCACAGGTGTACGACCAGATTTTCACGATGCATGGCGTGACAATGATCTTTCTCTTTGTGATGCCTACGCTGACCGGCTTTGGTAACTATATCGTGCCACTGATGATCGGCGCGCGAGATATGGCCTTCCCGCGTTTGAACGCCTTTGGATACTGGCTTGTGCTCTTCGGTGGTGTCTTCCTGAATTCGAGTTTTCTCTTTGCCGCGGCGCCAAACAACGGTTGGTTCAATTATGCGCCGTTGACCGAACTGAACACGGCCTGTGGGAACGCTGTTATGTGCTCGCCTGGCATAAACGAGGACTTCTGGTTACTAGGTATTTTGCTCTTGGGTATCTCATCGATCGCCGGTTCGCTTAACTTTGTGGTAATGATTCTGAGGATGCGTGCCCCAGGTATGACCATTAACCGCATGCCATTGTTCACCTGGATGACCCTGGTTACAGCATTCTTGCTGCTCTTCGCTCTGCCCAGCCTTACGGCTGCGAGCGTGATGATGCTGCTGGACCGTCACCTGGGAACACATTTCTACACGTTCGCATCTGGTGGTGATCCCTTGCTCTGGCAGCACCTCTTCTGGTCGTTTGGCCATCCCGAGGTATACATTCTCATTTTGCCGGTCTTTGGTATGATTTCCGAGATATTGCCCGTTTTCGCGCGCAAACCTATCTTTGGCTATACTTTTATCGCCTGGTCGGGTGTGGCTATCGGTTTCCTGAGCTTCACCGTATGGGCGCACCATATGTTTGCCGTGGGCCTGCCGCTGATTGCACAAGCCTTTTTTGCCGCCAGTACCACGCTGATCGCCATTCCGACCGCGGTGAAAATCTTCAACTGGATCGCGACTATCTGGTTCGGCAAGGTAAGTCTCAAGGTGCCTATGCTCTTTGCGCTTGGATTTATCGCCATGTTCCTGATTGGCGGTCTCGACGGAGCGGCCTTAGCATTGGTGCCCTTTGACTACCAGGTCACGGATACCTACTTTGTGGTTTCACACCTGCACTATGTGCTCTTTGGCGGTTCCGTCTTTGGCATCTTCGCGGGCTTCTACTACTGGTTCCCCAAGATAAGCGGCAAGTTAATGAACGAGCGGCTCGGACAGGTGCAGTTCTGGTTGACGCTGATAGGAGTGAATATGACGTTCTTCTCCATGCATATTCTTGGCCTGCTGGGGATGCCGCGGCGAATCTATACCTATCCCGACAATCTTGGCTGGAACGAGATGAATCTGCTGCAAACGGCAGGCGCGTTCATTCTTGGTATAGCGATTATGGTCTTCTTCTGGAACTTGATCATATCGCTGCGCAGCGGTGAACCGGCGGGTGATGACCCCTGGGATGCGTTCACGCTGGAATGGGATACCACTTCACCTCCGGCGCACTACAACTTCCTGAAAATTCCAACTGTACGCAGCCGTCGTCCATTCTATGACAAGAAGAACCCGGATATCGCTGACTGGAAGACCGCAACCCATTAATGTGGGCGACATCAAGCGGCATTTGAGTGAAGCAGAAAAGGGAGAGGCCGTGTCTGAGGAGCAAGATCAGAGTCAACAGGTAGCGAAAGCGAAGAAGGGCCGTGCACCGGAAGTGGCACAGGAGCGGGCGCTTGGACCGCAGAAGAGTTTCTGGCCGCTTGCCCTGGCTGTCGCACTGATCATATTGCTGCTTGGCCTTGTCAGTAACCAGATTGTGATGGGTATCGGTGTCGTTTTGAGCGTTGCGGCCGTCATCGGTTGGGGGCTTGAACGAAGGAAATAGTAAGGAGCCTATCCTCAAGATAGGGAGATTATGAAGATATGAGTACAGTTCAGGGTGAATCAATCGCTGCCGCTAGTGAGCATCAAGTTGCGGGGCGAAGTCTCGGCTGGTGGGGAATGATCTTCTTCATTACCTCGGAGGCGTTGATCTTTGCCAACCTGATTGCATCTTACCTCTACCTTGAAATCAGGAATATAGGTGGGCCGTTTGCATTTAAGCTGCCTTCGGGAGACTACCTGGATTACGTCTTTCCCCTATTCAATACACTCATACTGCTCTCTAGCAGCATTCCTGTGCGTATCGCGGGAGCTGGTATCGCCAGGGGGAATCGGCGCAACCTGGTGTTAGGTCTGCTTGGTACGATTGTGCTTGGCTCCATATTCCTGGGTGGCCAGGTGTACGAGTACACCAATCTGGTCGGGCAGCATTTTACAGTGAATTACGGGGCCTTTGGCTCGGCTTTCTATACATTGACCGGTTTTCACGGTCTCCACGTCACCGTCGGTATACTTTTCTTGCTCGTCATCTTCATTCGTTCCCTGCGCGGGGACTTTACAGCGAAGGATCATTTTGCCGTTCAAGCGGGTGAGATGTACTGGCACTTTGTCGACTTTGTGTGGTTGGCTGTCGTCAGCACAGTGTATCTGTTGCCCCTGCTCCTGCGTCCGTAAAGTACGATATACAGTGTTTGCATCGCCTTTTGCTTATAGTAAATAGGTGGTGCAAGCACGTATGCAACATCTTCTTTTTAGCCGATTAGCCGAATTTGTTCATGAATGCCTCTCAATATCACAAACCTATCACAAGAAATATGGTAGAATAGATAGGTGAGATATTTTTTTGTTTCCTACAGTGCGTTTGTTCGCGAGAGTTATGCTGAAATGAACACCTGGAGTCCAGGCGACAGAAAGGATTGACCACGGTGAAAGAAGCAATGCGCAGAAGCGGACCTGTCGTTGTGAGTGGTCGAGAGGGTTTACAAAGAGCAAAGAAGCGAACACAGGAACGATGCTCCATCTGTACAGGTCGCCTCAAGGCGGGAGCTGTTCCCTTAATGGAACCAGAAGATGTGCCCGAGCCTCGCCGGTCGTGGGTTTTGTGCAATGACTGTTACCAGGTTTTGCTCATCGAAATGCGCCGATCACCGGTGCGCACTCCCCTACGCCTGCGTATCGCCGTGGGCTTAGTCGCCGCGGAACGCTGGCCCCAGTCGCACTCATCGTATCGCTCGGTACTGAATGATCGCAAGTGGATCCTCTTTATTGCCTGGGGATTTGTTGTCGCTATGTTATTTCACCTGGTTTTGATTGTGATGATTGCAGCGATCGCCAGGTAGGGTTAAGAATCAACCTTCAACGCCTCCTGCACTTCCATTTATAGCCATAACCTTGAGACACTTTCGGTCTGGAATAGTAGAGTTATCTATGAAAGAGACTCAAACAAGGCTCTGGTGGATGGAGGTGATACGGGGTGTCCTGTCCATCACTTTCGGCCTGCTCTTTATTTTCATTGATGTGCGTTTCTTCATCTATGCCCTGGGGATCTACCTGATCTTTGATGGAAACCTTGATATCTATAAGGTTGCCACGGGCAAACGCGCTCCAAAACGCAAAGTGCTATCTTCTCTTGGGAGTGCCTTAAGTATCGTGCTCGGTCTGATCAGCCTGGTGTATCACGTCTTGACCATCTTCCTCCTACTCATTATCATTGCGGCCCGCATTATCATCAGTAGCGTCAGGGCGATTATCGAGGCCTGGCGATCAAGGAGTCCATACGCAGGTGTCATCTGGCTCTATGGAGGACTGTTAGGACTGTTTGGTCTGATACTCTTCCTCTTTCCGGCTCACACACTGTTCTTCACACGGATCTTCTTGCGTAACTTCATTATTGTTTACGCCTTGTGTGATGGCTTCTACCTGGTGATAAGAGGGCTTCTTCTGCGCTTCGCCCCTGCTATCTCTACGAGATCGACCTTCCAGGCGCCAGAAAGTCTGCTGGAGGTACCTGACGTTCTTCCTCCTACTACCAGGCGTGCAATAGTCTTCGTGCGTCGTATGGGAGCAACCGGGCTGGGCCATATCGCATGGGCCTTCGAGTGGTACAACGGTTGGTTTAACGCGGGGTCGGTCGAGAACGCCACGAACAAACCTTACGCCAGTCCGGAGGAGATGGGGTTTTGGGCCATGCACACGCTGGATCCTATCGCGACGATGCAGAAACGAAGCAGCACGTATGATGAGTATAAGCTCTTTTATGTCTCGCAACCTCGACCGAAAGAAGCCTGGAGGACGGCTGTCTGGGAGAGTCGACAGCCTTACGTTGCCTTGCGTCACAATTGCAATGATGTGGCATATGATGTTTTACGAGCGTATGGCACTACTGAGCTACTCGATCCGGCACAAGAGCACGTCCCCAACGAATGGTATGATGCCTTACCTGGCCGCAGCTACACGATCGCTGAACACCCGGTTATCCCGGTGCACCTGCTCAAGATGTCGCAGCGCGAACTGGCAATTAAGGAAATCGAGCTGACGATCCCGCCACACGTCAAAGGAGCACCACCACCCTGGCGCATGCGTGGCTGGCGCGCCTGGGAAGAACTCATTCTGGCGTGGGATAAGATGCTCAAAGATGTGGGGACGCTCTTCATCTCGATGGGCAAGCGCGTGACGAAGCGACAGATATCTTGATTCAACTGTCTTGCATCGTCGCTATTGTAGCGCTGCTGTCAGGCGGGAGATATTCTCAAGTAGTCTTTCTAGCAACAAGATCACCTCCTGGACCGGAGGCCACTTGAAGCGCTCGGCGATAGCGACGAAGAACAACACCATCTTCAGTTGACCGCGCTCTCAAGAGATGCTTGGGCTGACTGGACATGGGCGACAAGCGCAGCATGGTCGCGTTCAGCCTGATCAGCGTATGTCTCGGCGAAAGTAGCAATCGCGCGGTCGAACACATCTTTTCTGCCCAGGTAGCCGCTGATCAATGCAGGGTCACCCGAGCGGGCGTGGGCACGTGCGAGCGCCCACCCACAGAATCTACAATACTCGATAAAGCCTTCTTCACTCAACGTTTCAAGGTCCACCGATAACTTCATGTCACGCAGTTGGCGAAAGTAGAAATCCATGGAGCCCAGGCTTCCCCATCCAAGAAAAGTGCCGCTGACCGCCTGCATGAGCCGTTGCCCGTTGATGACTCGTTCGCCATGATTTGCGTAAGTACTCGGTCCTAGGTATCGCTCGAGTACCGAGGACCCTGCTTCCTTGAACTGCAAAAAGATTGGATCGCTGCTGCCACTCCCCATGAGTAAGGCGATATAGCACTGCGTACCAACACTCCCTATACCCACAACTTTGTGGGCTACATCTACCAGGCGGTATTTGTTCAAGAGCACCTGCCGGTCAATCCGCAACGATGCTTTGAATTCTTCAACCAGTACTCTCAACTTCTGAACAAGTTCATCGTCATCGAGGTGCGTAATCAGCGGAGGATCATCCTTGATAAAGATCCTGCCCTCAACTTCCTGTGTAAGCTTAGGTAAGAGTTCAACATGAGTGCGCCGACTAGCCTTCTTACGCTGTTTATTGATCCACCAGCGAAAGATGCGGCGAACGGTCTGGAGCGAACTCGCGTAGTCAATGCGGGAGTACCATATGTCAACGTAGCGCATTTCACTGTACTCCCACATGTGCTGACGGTACGAGCCTATGCAACTTACTACTGCCTGCCTGTTCATGTCGCCAGAGAACCCATTATTTCGTCCCGCCACAACGATACTGGCGGCAAGGCGTTTTACATCCCATTCCCATGGACCCGGGAGTGTCTCGTCAAAGTCATTGAGATCGAAGACCTGGTTGCGTTCTGGTGTTGCGTAGATTCCAAAGTTGTTGAGGTGCGCGTCGCCACAGAGCTGAACCTGAATCCCTGTGATAGGTGTTGCTGCCAGGTCACCTGCCATGACGACCGCTGTTCCGCGCAGAAAAGCAAAAGGCGAGGTGGTCATCCGTTCAAAGCGAATTGGCACGAGATGTGCGAACCGCGTGCGGTTCTGTTCCTCTAACAGGCTGATCGGGTCAGGGCGATCAGCGACCGGTGACCACTCAGCATGGCTGGAACGGGCCACCTTGTTACGTAGAGCCTTACCGGCAGCACGCCGTTCGGCCACTGTTCCCATGTTCTGAACTACGGGTAATGGGACGTTCACCATACTCGCCTCCTTCAGCCCTGATGACGAAAGTAGATACGCTGTCTCATCCATAATATCTCCATACTTCTGGAACTGTCAAATACTGACAACATCTCTTAGTGGCACGTAGTAAACCTTGACCTGTTTGCTAGAATATATATGAGTTAGACAAACTCAAGCAACCAGGAGAGGTCACGTTTACTATGGATTTCGCCGCCGGAAACGGGGCAGATACGAATACGAACAATAGTGGCTGGTGGGCTGTAGAGGGCGCGTTATTTCCATCACATATTTTCTCAAAAGAGAGCGATATTTTATCTGCCGGACTTCTACAAGAATATAGCGTTCTCGCTGGAGTAGCTGCCAATATGAGCAGCGGCTTCCTGCTGTTGAACGTGGGGGAGCGCGTCACCTATTTCAATGCCAGCGCGGTGCGTTTGCTGGGCATCGACAGCCATGAATTGATCGAGCAGCCAGTTTTTGATGTGCGCAAACAACTGCTCACGCTGGCGACCGAGCCAGAAAGTGTGGAGAGTGAACTTAATCGCGCCTGGTTTGCTCCCGAGCAAGAGTCTTCGACAGATATTGCCCTGGCGAATGCGGCGGTACGCTGGCTGCGCGTGCGCTGTTTCCCGATGTGGGACGCAGCGGGCCACCTGCTGGGGCGCGGTGTACTCCTCGACGATATTACCCTGGAACGTACCGCGATCGAGTCGCGCGGTGAGACGCTGGCCCTGGCTGCTCATGAATTGAAGACGCCACTGGCCGTGATCAAGGGATGCGCCACGACGCTGCTGGGGAACTCGACGCGCTGGGACCCGGTCGTGCAGCGTGAAATGTTGCAGATGATCGATACCCATGCAGACCGCTTGTATGATGTACTCAATACCCTCCTGGATGTTTGGAGACTGGACTCTGGCGCGCAAACGTTGCGACTCACGCAGATAAACACTGCTGAATTCCTGCGCCAAATTGTCGAGCACTGGCAAAAAGCCGCGCCTCGCCATACCTTTATTCTTGCTATCCCACCGGATGTGCCTTCCACCGTGGTCTGTGATGTCGTTCGTGTCAGGCAAGCGCTACATTCTCTGCTGAGTAACGCTATTACCTACTCTCCCGATGGTGGAACCGTCAGCCTGCGGCTGGAGAGCAATGATTTCGAGTTGTGTCTGAGCGTGACGGATGAAGGCGTGGGAATAGCTGCCGAACATCTTGAGCGCATTTTTGAGCGCTTTTACCGTATTCATCCTCGGGATGGGATTGGTTCAAACGGGAGTGGCCTGGGATTGGCGGTTGCGCGCTCCACGTTCGAAGCGCATGGCGGTAAAATCTGGGCCGATTCTGCCGGGCCAGGGCAGGGAGCGACGTTTTACTGTACGTTGCCATTTACGCCGCGCGTGTCCTCATTGAGTCAGCGGCAGACAGAGATGCTTTCCTCTTCCCCGAGTGGTCCACTTGCTCTGCCCGCAACGCGCTCAAGTGGCTCACTCAAGCAAAGCCATCGCGCATACGTGCTGGTTGCCGAGGGTGATCTACGCCTGACACGCTATTTACGGTCCAACCTGGAAGAGCATGCTTATCGCGTGCAGACTGTTCATCATGGTATACAGTTTCTGCGGCAAATAGACCTGGAAGAACCCGATCTCATTCTCCTTTCGACACGCCTGGCTGATATCAGCGGTCTAGAGTTATTACAGCGCTTGCGTGAATTTGCGCAAACTCCGGTGATCCTGCTCTGCGACGATTGTGATGAAGATGAGCGCGTGCGCCTGTTTGACCTTGGCGCCGATGACCTGATGATGAAACCATTCGGCATGAAGGAACTGCTGGCGCGAGTTCGTGCGCAGCTGCGCCGCCAGGCCGCACCAAATGAACAACAGGGAACGCAGGCTATCTTCAGCACGGGAGATCTGACGATTGATTACGCCCAGCACCAGGTATTCGTACAGGGCCGCACGGTGCAGTTGAGTAGCAAAGAGTACAAGTTGCTCAGTACGCTGGCACACAACGTGGGGATTGTTTTGACACATGAAGTACTGTTGGAAAAAGTATGGGGGCCAGAATATAACCGCGAAGTTGATTTCATCTGGGTCTATATCAGCCGCTTGCGCCGCAAGATAGAGGCTGATCCCCGGCACCCGGCGTATATTTTGACGGTGCCGGATGTGGGGTATAAGCTGGCGAAATTGTAAGGGAACAAATGGGTCTGTTGGCGGGTTGAGGGTCTTGTATTCAGGTTATTGTAAGGCTTACGACTTATTTGTCAAAGCGACCGTAATGTGTAGAAGCTATGCTTTCTGGAAGTAGCTGACGTAGTCAAAAGACTCTTTATCCAAAGCGATGGAGGAGCATACATGTCGAACGGGACGAGACCAACCGTTCTCCTCATTGAGGCTGATACATCTTTACGACGACTGATTGCTCTGGGTTTAGAGTATCGCGGCATGCATGTCATCGAGGCAAGCTCAGCGTGGAATCTGCCTACATTAATACCTACAGTAGGAGCGAAAAAGCCGGACTTGCTGATACTCGATGTTGACGGAGCCAGGGGGAGTGACTGGACGCTCATAGAGGCAGCGCAAGCGCATCCCTACCTCTCCACCTTGCCAGTGGTTGTGCTGACGTGGGAATGTCCGGTAGCGGTGGGTGCAGCGAGTGAAGAACAGAACTCTCTCCAGGGTCATACAACATGTTTGACCAAACCGTTTGATGCGCGCGCCCTGCATACAACTATAGAGGCATTGCTGGTGGCTGATAGCACAAATAGCACGGACAGTACTGCACAAGAGGCAGCCAGGAAACAGGACATATTGCTTATGACGCAGCAAGCGACCGCGGCACCAAGTATCTGGCCGCTGATGACCGCTGCCGGATTACTGCTGGCTTTTATTGGCCTGATGGGAGTGCTTGCCATTACCGCGCTGGGATTATGTATTGTGCTGGTGTCGTTGCTATGGTGGACGCTTGGCACAGGTGGAAAGAAACAAGCCGTGGCGCTTAGATAAAGGATAGTGGCTGCGCAATGGAAGTCAAAGATAGCCTCCCGGACGAACATCTACAGGATAATACGCAATCCGAAAGGATCGTTATAAAACGTAAGCGCAATATCGCCATATTTATCGTAGTGAGCCTGTTAAATGTCGGGTTGCTGGCCTTGCTGTGGACTCAGCTGCTGACGCCGGCCCAAAACCAGGGGAGTACGAGCAGCGATGGGCCGAATGTGGCTAACCCGCTGAAAGGGCGTCCCGCGCCTGATTTCAGACTGGCGACTCTCGGTACAGGCCAGGGATCAACGCTTGACATGGTATCATTGAAGGGCAAGGCGGTTGTGCTCAATTTCTGGTCTTCATCATGTGTTCCCTGCCAGGATGAAGCGCATTTGTTGCAATCGACGTGGCAGCATATGCAATCGAAGGGGGTTGTCTTTGTCGGTGTCGATTTCGAAGATACCCAGGGTGACGGTTTGAGCTTCCTGCAAAAGTATGGCATCACCTATCCAAATGTGCTCGATGCAAATGGCGCGACCGCTATTAATTACGGCGTAACATATACCCCGACGACATACTTCATCAACAGCCAGGGTGTCGTTGTCAGCATGATACCTCGTGAGATGACCGCGCAAGAATTGCAGAAGAACGTGCAGCTGTTGATCGGTTAGGAGAAGCATGTTTGAAATTCGCCTGATCGTGCGAGCGGCGCATACGCTGGCTGCTGCTGCCTGGGTAGGAGGGAGTATACTATACCTGGTAGCGGTTTTGCCGGCGTTACACAGTAAAGGTCCTGCTCCTGCGGTGGCTGGCGAGATCGCCGCGCTGTTCAGGCGCATGGTGAATATCTGTATGGGGGTATTGCTCCTGACCGGGGCGTACCTGGCATTTGACCGCCTGACACAGACGACGCTTGGTTGGCCCTACCTGGTTGTCTTAGGTTTGAAAATAGCTTTGGCGACTGGTATGTTTATATTAGCCATCTATATCGGGCAGAGTAATATTCGACGGCTAGCAAAGCGTTCGACGCGACTCTCCAGGGCCGCGCCACAACTGATGTTAGCGCTAGGCATAGTAGTATTTATCCTGGGCGCTCTCCTCAATGGGTTATTTGAGGGAGCTATTGCGCCCCATTAATACAGCGGAGTTGTAGTATGCAGCCTGCTTTGGCAGTACCAACTGATGAGCAAGAGTCGCTGCGACCACGCAGACGGCTGCCTCTCAGTTTTATCATTGGCGGACTGGTTATTTTAGCGGCGGTAATCTACCTTGTGTATGCCAATACACAGGCGAATGCCGTCTATTATATGACTGTGAGCGAGCTGAAGAGCTGTACGATCTGTATGACGCAATCCGTGCGTGTGGCCGGTGTTGTGCAACAGGGTTCGATTGTGCGTGATGATCAAAAGCAACTGGTCTCTTTTACCATTACGCAGGGTAGGCAACAGTTAGCGGTGACGTACAGCGGGGTGGTGCCCGATATTTTCCGTCCGGGCATCGAGGTGGTTGTTGAGGGTCATTATACGGGGCATGGGCCATTCCAGGCGCAGAATTTGCTTGCCAAGTGTCCATCTAAATTTCAGGCGGCTACGCCGACACCGTAGAGACGCGGGCGACCACAAGGGATGGTAGTGTATGGTGGGTAGGGGACGGGACGGAGGGCGACCCAAGGGTCCCCACCCCTCAACAGTAGGTTTTTTGGGGCAGTTCATCACAGTCGTAGGGGCGGGAGAGGGGCGCAGTGGAGTGGGGACGCTTGCGTCGCCCATGGGGGGCAGGGGCGAAGCGGCAGGGGAACAGGACGCAGGGCGACCCAAGGGTCCCCACCCCACATCCGCACCACCCCCGCCCCTACGGATTGCAAGGGCGTTCGGCGGGTAATCAATAAGGAATACAAGGGCGTTCGGCGGGTAATCAGTAAGGAATACAAGGGCGTTCGGTGGGTAATCAGTAAGGAAGAACCAAAGGTGCATTTTTCGGATTTCGGGTTTATCGCTCTCATATTGGCATTGGGATTTGCTATTTATACAGGTTGCTCGGCTGTAGTGGGCGCGCGGCGGAATAGCAGGTTGGTGCTGGCGAGCGCGAAGCGGGGTGTGCTGGTGGTGGCCTTCTTCCTGGTGCTGTCCTCAGCGGCGTTGATCGTTTCATTTCTGAGCCATGATTTCGGGGTAAGCTACGTGGCACAGCATTCGAGCCTGGCCATGCCGTGGTATTTCACGACCGCGGCATTTTATGGTGGACAAGAGGGGTCGCTGCTCTATTGGGCCTTGATGCTCGGGATTTTCTCGGCCATCTTTGCTTTGACGGCGAAACGGACAGTGCCTGTGCTGGTGCCCTATGTGATAGCGACGCTGATGGCCATTCAGACGTTTTTGTTGATTGTGCTGGTAACCGTCTCAAATCCCTTTGCGCGCTTGCCGGTCGCGCCGCCGGATGGTGTGGGACTGAACCCTCTGCTGATGGACCCAGGGATGCTGGTACACCCACCAATGCTGCTGATGGGCTATATGAGCTTCTCGATACCGTTTGCCTTCGCGGTTGCCGCCCTGATTACCGGAAAATTGGACAGCGAATGGCTGAGATCGATACGGCGCTGGACGCTGGCTGCGTGGACTATTCAGACGACGGGGCTGATCCTGGGGGCATGGTGGGCCTACCATGTGCTTGGGTGGGGAGGATATTGGGGCTGGGACCCGGTGGAGAACGCGGCGCTGCTGCCATGGTTGACGTCGACCGCTTTTCTCCATTCGACAATGGTGCAGGAACGGCGCGGGATGCTCAAGGTGTGGAACCTGGTGCTGGTGGTGGCCTCGTTTACGCTGGCGATCTTTGGCACCTTCGAGGTACGCAGCGGCATTATCAGTTCGGTACATTCGTTTGCTTATTCGGATATCGGTATCTACTTCCTGGTATTTCTCGTCATCGTCATTGTATTCAGCACCCTGCTCTTCCTGTATCGTTTGCCGAAACTGCGGCCTGAACAGGAGTTTGACTCGCCAATCTCGCGTGAAGGTATTTTTCTCCTCAACAACCTGCTACTGGTGGGCATCGCCTTCGCAACGCTCTGGGGGACTATCTTCCCGCTGATCTCAGCTGCCTTACGCCAGCAGACCATGACTGTGGGGCCGCCGTTCTACAACGCCGTCAATGGTCCGATCTTTCTCGTGCTGCTACTGGCTATGGGCATAGGGCCGCTGCTGGCCTGGCGGCGCACTTCTCTTCGCACCGTATGGCACAATCTGGGGGTGCCCGCGCTGGCCGCCGCTGCCTGTGCAGCGATACTGCCACTGGCGGGAGTGCGTGATATCTGGGCGAATATTGCCTTTGCCGTCTGCACATTTACTGCTGGAGCGATTTTCTATGAGCTGTGGCGCGGCATGCGCGTGAGACATCGTCACGGCGAAGCGTATCCGCAGGCGCTGATTATGCTGATCAGGCGCTACCGGCAGCGCTACGGTGGGTATATTGTGCACCTTGGCCTGGTGATGCTGGCGGTGGGCGTGATTGGTTCGCATTTCTTTCAAGTGCAGCAGGATGCTACACTCAAGGCCGGGCAGGAGATGCATATTGCGGGTTATAGCTTAAAGTTTTATGGCAACATCGGGGAGACCTACCCGGGAACTACTAGCGTCAAATCCATTTTACAGGTCTGGCAGGGTGATCAGTATGAGGGCTTTATCTATCCAGGACGCGTCTTCTATCAGAACTTTGGCAATCAGCCAGCAAGCATCATTGCTATCACGACTTTTGGGCTGACCGATGTGTATGTCTTTCTTGCAGACTGGAATGGCGCCTCTGAGGCGACGATACGAGTGTTCATCAATCCACTGACGCCACTTGTGTGGTATGGCGGGGCAGTAATGTTGCTGGGCGGGATTGTGTGCTGGTGGCCAGAGCGTCGCAAGAGAAGTGTGATTAAGCTAAGCGAGATGGCTGGTGCTGTTGCCCAGGGTGAGCGCGCTGTGGCAACGGCAAAGCAGGCCACCAAACCAACGGGGCGCGATGACGAGGAGATCGTAGTATGAAGCAGAGACGCCCATTGTTGATAGGTCTGGCGGCTGTGGCGATAGTTGGGGCAATATGGATGGCCCTATTCCTCCGGAATCCGCCACAGCAAACGCTTGATCAGCGGGTACACACTATCGGCGAGCAGTTGAAGTGCCCCGTCTGCCAGAGTGAATCGGTTGCTGATTCTTCTTCAGCACTGGCGCAGCAAATGCGTGGCATTATTCGCCAGCAGTTGCAAGAAGGTTGGTCGGATCAAGAAGTAATTGCCTATTTTCAGGCGCGCTACGGAGAGCAAATTGTCTGGTCGCCGCCCTGGCAAGGTTTTAGCCTTCTGGCGTGGCTGGTACCGATAGGGCTATTGCTTGGGGGAGCTGTTTTGATTTTCTTTATTCTGCGGGATTGGCGGACGCTCTCGCCTGAGGAGGGGGAGCGTGCATATAAAGCGGAGCTGGCGCACGTGGACGAGGCTGAATTAGCGGCGTATCGGGCGCTGCTTGAAGAGGAACTTGCCGAAGAAGATCCCATATTCGCACAGCCAGCGAGTGGGACGGAGGAGAGCTGATGCAATTCGTGCTGCCACTGCTGATAGCGATCGTGTTGGGCGTTTCAGCGCTCGCTTTTGTCCTTTATCCCTTCTATCGTCGTGCGCCTGCGAGGTCCGAGCAGCAACGAGAAACTGCGCCTTTTTCCCTGGCAGGAGAGGAGGAACTGTCTGATGGTCACAATAGAGAGCAGGCAGGGCAAGGCGTCCTCTTGAGTGAAAGTGAGCAGGCTGCTCGCAGCGCCTTACATGAAATCGAGCTTGACTATCAGCTTGGCAATATCTCTGAGAACGATTATCGTACCCAGCGCGAGAGATATCTGCGGCGCGCACTGGTGGCCTTGAAGTCGCGTTATGACGGCGAGCAGGCACTTGACGACGTGATCGAAGCGCAGTTGCAGAAGATGAAAGAACATAATGACAGCGTGGAAAAATAGCGGAAATAGAAGAATGCAATGGGTGAAGCATATGAGCAGAACCGCCGCAGTCGCGCTGGTTCTACTCACATGCTGCGTTTTTGTCTGTTCATCTCCCGCGGCTCATGCCCAGAGTACGGGGCGTATTTATGGGCAACTGCTGGATGGCAGCAACAAAAACGCGTACCTGGCCGGGCAGCGTGTAACATTACAGATGGCGCAGGGAAATACTGCCAGCGATCTGAGCAGCGCCACTACTGATGGGCATGGAGCTTATTCTTTTGCGGGACTCTCCACCGGCAAAACGATCAGCTACGCCATGTACATACGGTATCGGGGAGCGCAATATACATCCACTATCGTCTCTTTGGATACGAAGCCTGTGCAGCAAGTGAATCTCACCGTCTACGAGGCTACCACAAGCATGGCGAACATTGCGATTGTACGAGCCACTATTTTGTTGCACGCCGCGGATAAGCAAAAAGGTATAGTCCCTGTTTCGGAGCTTTTCATCTTCAGGAGCCTGGATTCGCATACCTATGTCGGGTCGCTGGATGCCAGCAATGGCAAACCGAATGCGCTGCGTTTCTCACTGCCGCATACGGCCCGCAATGTATCGCTGGGCAAGGGTTTTGATGGCTATACGGCGATACAGGTGGATAGCGGTTTTGCCTCCAATGCAGCGATACCGCCGGGAGACTCGCAGTTCGCCTTCTCATTTGACATGCCTTACACGGCCTCTAGCTATGATTTTAACTACACGGTGGTGTATCCTACTGTGATTTTGACATTCCTGGTGTCGTCAGGAATACAGGCCAGTTCAGATACACTCACGTCTCAGGGACCGATCACCTCAGAACAGCAGACCTACAACCTGTTGCAGGCGAAGACGTTGCTGGCAAATAAGGAGGTGCATGTCCAGCTCGACGGTTTGCCGGTGCTGCCCGTTGTCGCAATCACACCGGCAGCGACAAGCTCGAATGCTGGAGTGCCCTGGCTGGTGATCGTGCTGCTGATTATGGCGGCAATACTCTCTGTAACGGGAGTGGTCTATCGCTCCGTGAGCCGCCAGGCAACGTCGATGTCTGGCAAAAACAGGCCTCATGGCAAGCAGAGGCCAAAGCAGCAGGTACAGCGCGAGCAGAAAGCCGCGCCAATAAAGGCTGACCCTAAAGTGGGAGAGAGCGAGAAAGCGCTTTTGCAGGAATTGTTGGAGCTGGATAAAGGGTATGAAGCCGGGAAGATGAAAAAAGCCGTGTACCAGGAACGACGAGCAAAGATCAAGGCGAAATTGCGCGCGCTGATGGGCGAGAAGGTGACTATTAAGTGAGTACGACCCTCCTGGAGATTGCGGGATTGAAGAAGAGTTTTGCTTTCAAAACGGTCTTGCGCGGGATCGATCTCGCGCTGGGGAGCGGGGAACGGATGGCGTTGATGGGGGCCAATGGGGTGGGCAAAACTACGCTCTTGCGGATATTGGCCTGTTTGACGAGTCCCAGCAGCGGCAGTGCGCGTATTGGAGGATGGGACATTGAACGGGATGCACAGCGGGTGCGCCGCCTGGTAGGGTTCGTTGCTCACCAGCCGTATCTCTATGATGAGCTGACAGCGGAGGAGAACCTGCTCTTCTTTGGCAAAATGTACGCGGTGAAGGATGCCAGGGAGCGCACGGGGCAACTGTTGCTCAGAGTGGGCCTGGAGAAACGAGCCGGGGAACGGGTCAGTGTGCTTTCGCGCGGACAGGTACAACGGCTATCGCTGGCAAGAGCGCTGTTACATGCGCCGCGACTGCTGCTCCTTGATGAACCGGATACGGGCCTGGACGAAGAGGGACATGAACTGGTGGAGCAGGTGTTGGCGGAGCACAGTGTAGGAGGTGGAGCAGTATTATTTACTACGCATCAGCTTGAGCGAGCACTGCAACTGGCTGATCATCTCGTTA
>VBHI01000319.1 GCA_005881495.1 Chloroflexota bacterium | reverse complement strand
GCTCGGCTGGTGTGCATGTGGTTTCGCTGTGGACCCGATGCTGATAGTCGGAGAGCAACCAGGTCCGAAACAGGTGCTCAAAAGCTGGGAGCGAAAGCCTCGCCTCTGCCTGATACCCCTTTGGTGCATACCCTGGGAGGTCTTGCAAAAACAGTTCGTTGACGCTGCGGAAGAACCGCTCGATTTTGCCGCGTCCGCGAGGAACCCCTTTTTCGGAAAAGATCAGTTCGATGCCCAGATCCACAGCTACTTGTTCCATATGTTTGCTGGTGAAGTCGCTGCCGTGATCAGTATAGAAGACACTAGGGATGCCGCAGACATGCCAGTGGGGATCTTCCTTGCGCCAGATGGCCTGCCGAAGCGCTAAAGCGGTCGTGAGCGCGGTCGGTTCCTGGAAGGTGAGTCGGAAACTGGCAATGGCTCGGCTGTAATCATCCTCGATGACGATTAACCAGGGACGGGCGGGCTTGCCTGCTTCGTCGAGCAGCACAATGTCTAAGGGTGTATGATCGGCTTGCCACATGGCATTGGAGTGGGTAGCCTCCCGTCGGTAGAGCAGATCATACTCCTCACGATAAACTGCTACTCCCTGATGAGCCAGGGTCAGCAGCGCGGGATCAAGCTTCTTGATGATACGGTAGACACTATCATAGCTGGGGACTTTCCACCCCCGCTCCCCGGCAATAGTGCAGACCTGACGATGGATGGCAGCGATGGAACGTGGAGGGGTTTGCAAGGCCAGTCCTTCAATGAGCGTAACGGCTTCGGCAGGCAAGCGGCGCGACTTCCCTTTGTCAGAACGCACCTGGGCATCGGCCAGGCCAGCCAGGCCGTTTTTACTATAGCGTTTGACCCATCGCTGGATAGTGCTCTTAGAGATGTCGTGGGTACGTGCGACTTGCGCCTGGGTGACACCGTCTTCCAGGGCTGGTCGAATGATGGTAAAGCGGGTGTGTGCTTGTGCTCGTTGGTCCCCTGAAAGGGCCGTAAGCGGGACAGGCGGTTCCACCATGATAAGCGCTCTCCCAGGTGAAAGAAACCAATCGCACGATCTTCCTTTCCAGTATATCTCATCGCCCACGCAATGAGCAAATTTCCGCCCATGAAATGAGCAAATTTACAAGAATGATGAGATAAATGATTCCAACACCACTTAGCATTGAAGGGATGCCGTATGGGTGGTTACTGCCGCGAAGAAAACGGCAGATTCGTAAGGGCGCGATAATGTATTCGAGGGCGGGACGATGCCAGCAGGCGCCTGCTGAGTAAGTAGGAGCGTCAGCATACAACGCCCTACCTGGCGGACCTCAATGTTCGCCACATTCAGCAGACACCATGCGGTGCTGAAACCGTCCCATATTCCATTGAGTCGCATCTTGCGGGGCAGGCCACTATTCCGGTGCTGGAAAAGCTGCCCTCCCTCTTCCACTACGTAAGAGGGAGGTCGCGTTTACATGGCTGCGAAGATCGCGGCGATGCCCTGGCCACCACCGATGCACATGGTGACTAGCGCATACTTGCCTCCAATGCGGCGGAGTTCGTACAGGGCTTTTACCGTCAAGATGCAGCCCGTTGCACTGACGGGGTGTCCAAGTGAGATGCCGCTCCCATTCGGGTTTGTGCGATCCAGCGGCAAGTCCAGATCTCGCATTACTGCTAGAGCCTGGGCAGCGAAGGCCTCATTGAGCTCGATCACATCCAAGTCCTTGATGGTCAGGCCGGCCTTTTCGAGCACCTTCCTCACCGCTGGTACTGGCCCGATGCCCATGTACTTCGGATCCACTCCGGCATGTGCATAGGCTACAAGCTTCCCTAAAGGCTTTAATCCGCGCTGTGTCGCTTCACTTGCTTCCATCAGCACCACTGCTGCTGCGGCATCATTGATGCCCGAGGCGTTGCCCGCGGTCACGGTTCCATCGCCCCTGAAGGCCGGGCGTAATTTCGCCAACTTCTCCAGGGTCGTGTCTTCCTTGACGTGCTCGTCTCTATCAAAGACCACCGTCTGCCCTCTGACCTTGGATTCAATTGGCAGGATTTGTTCCGTGAAATAACCTGCTTTGATCGCTGCTGCGGCTCGTTGGTGACTTTGTACCGCCAACTCGTCCTGTTGTTGGCGGGTGATGCCCCACTTTTCAGCGACGTTTTCGGCGGTAACGCCCATATGACAATCGTCAAACGGGTCGCTGAGGGCTCCCACCATGGAGTCAATCAGCTTCCCATCGCCCATGCGTTGACCCCAACGGGCGCTGGGGAGCCAATATTGGCTGCGGCTCATGACTTCGACTCCACCGCCGATAGCTACTTTGGTATCACCCAAGTAAATGGTCTGGGCTGCCGAAACAATCGCTTGCAGGCCGCTGCCGCATAAGCGGTTGAGCGTCAGTGCCGGGGTCTCCTTGGGGATGCCCCCGTTGACGGCTGCCACGCGAGCAACGTAATGGTCATGGACATCGGTATGGATCACATTGCCGAAGACCACATGCTCAACGTTATCTGGCTGGATCCCGGCTCGCTTGACCGCCTCGCGGACAACAGCGGCGCCCAGTTCGGTAGGTGGCTTGTCTTTCAAGCCTCCGCCATAGTCTCCGATAGCAGTACGCACACCGCTTAAGACGACAACTTCAGGTAGTGCCATGTTATTTTTTCTCCTTCTGCTTTGCTCATTACATTCAGCAATATTTGTCTAACGACGTAATTCCTCTTATCCTTACAGGTTCGCGCTCCATGCTGGTCGGTGATGGAACCACCAACTGCCCTACTTGAGCGTGTCTATCACAAAGTGGTGTAGATAATACACGCTCCTACTTGGTATAGAAGAAGTGTAGAGGACTGACCTCACATTTCCATCACGATAACTGCCAATAACTATCACAAAACAATCCCTATTCTGAAGACAAAACTCTATCCTGGTTGGTGATACGCTGCAACTCTCGCCGGATCCCACGTTCCAGTGCCTCGATGAGGTAGGGGCGAAGAACTGCCGATGGGATCACGTGGTCGATGGAACCGACCCTCTGTGCCCGCTGCACATTATGCGTGTGGTCGAACTCGCTCGCTATCTCGCCCACTTTCTCAGCATGTACCTTCGCGGTGACCTCGTTCAATTTGATGCGCAAAGCCGCTTTCTGCGTCCCATTTGCCTGCGCGATTTGCTCCTCCAAGTCTTTCACACGCGGGTCGGCCCTGGTCCGCGTATCGACCTCACGGGCAAAAACAACCGCAGCAGCCGGTACACCACCGATAACCGAGGCGTATGATCCCTCCAGAGCAGCTACTTCGATTTGCTCGTTCAAAGCCTTTGAGAAGTCGACGAAAGAGCCACCATGGTAGCGTGAGATCACACAAAAGATGATGGGACCCTTAAAATTGGTGACCGCCCGGCCAATCTCAGCTCCGTATTCGAGTTGTAAATTGCGCAGCGATTCTGGTGAGCCGTCGAATCCTGAGAGATTGGCTATCACGACGAGTGGACGGTTGCCGCTTGCTGAGTTGATGGCTCGCGCTGCCTTCTTTGATGACATTGGAAATAGTGTCCCGGCTGTCCATTGCTCCGGTCCATCACCGGGTACGAAGCCACGCCGGGGAATCGGCCGGGACTCGATACCGAGCATCGCTACTGGATAACCGCCAATATGCGCATCCCATACGACGACAGTGTCTGCATTACGCATACCGCCCCAGCGCTCGAGCGGTTGCTGATCAGCATCGATCAAGGCGGCCATGACCGTGCGGATGTCGAACGCTCGCTTGCGGTCTGCATTCTTCTCATCGGAGAAGAGGTCACCTACACAGGTGAGATCATGCTCCTCAGGCTGTGTGCTGGAATACGGGAAGGCGCGCACATCGCGTGTCGCCGGATCGCCGGTCTGTGCACGACGTGGGAAGCGCTCACCAGGAATTACATAGGTGTGATCATAGTGGCGCATCAAGATTTGGCAGGCGGTACCAAGATCAGAGGCGAAGTACTGCGCCTGCCCGTTAGGACCCATAATGCGTTCATACCCGCCGATCCCGTAGTTATCCTCTGCCGAGACACCGCCGGAGTAGTCGAGGGATTGTTTGCCGGTCAGAACCATCGCTCCGTTGGGGGTCATGATGAGGATGCCATGGGCATGCATGAGCATTGTAGCCTCGGCGTTCCAGTACGGCTGAGCGCCAACATTGATGCCGTTGACGATCACGTTGATCTCGCCACCTGCTTGTGTGAACTCGATAATGCGTCGTAGCGTTTTCGCAACCCAGTCCATGTTCTCCGTGCCGCTATCCATCGAGATCCTGGCCCCGGCTGAAACAGCGAACCATTCGATCGGCACCTGGAGGCGCTCGGCGAGGTTGATCGCCTCGATGATGCGCCGGCATTCGGGCTCAGCAACTGATCCGAGACCTCGGCTTGGGTCGCCAAGGAGGATGACGCGGGTCATTCCTTCTGGGTACCTGGCCGTGTAGTTGCGGATGACTCCCACCACGATACCCGTCTTGTTTTTGCCGTAAGGTCGGTTAGCAGGCACCAGCTGGTTGTACTTATCCAGGTCGTACTCAGTGAAATCACCGGGCGGTACTTGCGTGCGTATGCCTTCGGGCTCTGGCGTGAGCATTTCTATCAATTCATAGGGATAGACGAGCCCGCGCTGGCGCAACTGAACGACCTTTTGCCGGTACTCACTAAGCGTTGCGATGGGTGTTTCAATTGGTGGACTTACCCTCAGAACCAGCTCGCGACCGCCGGGGTTCGAGATGTGCAGCATGCAGTCACGCAATTCGCCAGTGCCAGCCTCAGTGATCTTCGCATGCAATACAATCCTTTCCAGGCCAAGCCCTTCGGTGGCGGGCCAGAGCTTCCGCATGATTTCCAGGAATTCCTCTGGCTGTAGGCCAAGTGGAGGCCAGATGTAGAGCAGCACGCGGTTCCAGGGCAGGTGCTTATCAGCGGGCAAGTGAGACTGGTAGAGACGGATGCTATCGAGAGCTTCCGTCAGCATGCGTTCGAGGTGGGGGATCTGGATAACCCTGCCAGACTCATCCCGCTGTGGCGTCACATCGCGCACTTCGGCGAGCGCGAACAGCCGTTCATCCTTTGGGTTGTCGTGGGCAATTCCATGAAACAGGTATACATCCTCCACCGAAGACAACCGCTCAATTTTGAAGTTCGAGAGCCGCCATATGTGAAGTCGCTTGCCCATCATGGGGTGCAGCCCACGATAAAGCTGTTCTTCCTGGTAGCCGTTCTCTCCCGAGCGGTAGGTGAAGTGCTGGGAGCTTGCTATGCCCAGGCCTTTGCCTGTGGCGCTCACTGCCACGACGATGCGCCGCAGAGGGCGGAGGAGCAAGGCGAAGCTCGTCCTGTTCAGTATGCTTCGTATCTCCTGCTCCGTTGTCTCCGCCTCCCCTAGTGGCTCCGATCGCCAGAGGTAGAAATCGATAACGATGTCATGCTCATGCGGGATCTGCCTGATCAAGCCACCCAGGGCGGCAGCTGCTGTGGCGAGATCTTCATATCTGGCAAATGTCGTCACAGCGACAATACTTGCTCCATTGTAATCGTAAGCTGCCTTCACTATCGTTTGTCCATCAACAGTAGTGCACTCGATGTTCTTGAGCCAACGGATGCGATAGTAACGACGTGTAAGAACTTCGAGCATGATCTGGCGCATCTGGTCGTCCGACTCAGGGAAGCGGCTTGTGAGCAGGTTCTGTAAGGGTTGTGGGCAATCCACCAGATGACGAATCCGTTCATCACGATCGGGGGCAAGGGGATGTTCGGAGAGATAGGCGAGGTGTGCCTGCATCTCCTCGTAGACTCTATTCATGGCTTGCTTGAACAGGGGCTCGTCGAAGTAACGAAAGCGCATCTCGCGCGCGAGGTCGTTGACAGCCTGGTAGCGCCTTTGCGTTGCCTGGAGCAGTTGATCGAGAAGGGCGCGCATGCCTTCTGTGGCAGATATGGCGAGTTCGTCAACGTGAGTAAGCCGCCTCTCGAGGACGGTCATGATCGTAGCCAGTTGTTGGTTGACGTTTTGGTGCGACTTATAGATCAACAGCAGACTCTCATCGAGCTCGGGTGAGGGGTGTAACTCCCCGACGCCATAGTGCGCGAGCGCGCGTCGCAGATTAACGAGAAATGTAGTCGGCAGCCGCCACTGCTGCACCGTATTGATATCGCGGAAGCGAAGGTAGGTAAGCAGATCTTGCTCTGTGCTATGGACCTGTTCGCCCTGTGCATTGGCCTCAGCCGGGTCTAGCTCCCAGCGGAACAGTGAGCAGATGTCGGCGAAGACCGCCAGGATCTCGTTTTCACCGCGCAGCAGTTCCTGGTCGCCAGGCGCGATGAGTTGGGAGATTGTGCTCAGCTCATTGAGGAGCTGCCTGGCATCGTCCGGACTACTATCATATCCAAGCATCTGGCAGCGCAGGGCCTCAAGAACCGCGCGGCAGCGCAGCTGGAGGTTGTCTTCGCTAAGGTCTACGGTTTGCCCTGAATTCCTAAATTGGACGCGTTTGGAGTCAGGTTTGTCGTCCCATGTAAAGGGTGCGATTTGTACAAGAGGCGCTCCTGCGTCGACCTGGACATTACCTGTCACAAACAGCCGGGCTACGTGGCCAGAGAATGGAGCTGTGATCGACATTTCCATTTTCATGACCTCAATGACGGCGATCTGCTGCCCTGCCTCGACGTCTTGGCCGGGAGCCGCGTTAACCGAGACCACGACAGCAGGAGCAGGAGTTCTGACGATTCCTCCTTCTACGAGCGTCATACGATGAGGGATGCCCTCGACCTCCACGAAGTAGTCTGTCCCATCTATGACTGAGAGCACTCGATAACGGTGCCCGAAGCAGGTGATCCGGCGTTGGAACGGTCCCAGGCGCTCAACGCGTACCTCGATTCTTCGACCATCGGTTGTCACCCGATAATACTGGGGACCCAGGCGCGAGACCTCGAGCCTATAGCCCTGGCTGAGGTAGCGGAAGTCGATGGGCAGGTCTACACCCTGGCGCACCTTAGGGCGCCCACGGGCCGCGCTCGCGTAGAACTCGGCCTGCTCCACGCGTTGCTTCTCGTCGTAAGCCTCGACTGCTGCCTGTAGCAGTGCCACCTCGGCCTCCTGCCGTGGGTATTGACCATCTCCAGTTAACAGGCGGTCGAACCAGTTGGTGCCCGCTTGATCGGCCTCGCTTCGCTCGCCCCTCGATAAATCGGGGTCTACCGAGTCGAGCACTGGGGGGGTCAAGAGATCAAGCAAGAGTGACTTGTTGCTTATGCCTCCACGGATGACGATGGTACTCTCGTTCAATGCGCAGCGCAGCCGCGCCAGCGCCTCCCGGCGATCGCGTCCCCAGGCTGTGATTCTGGCGAGCAACGGATCGGAGTCGAAATGGATGCTGTCCCCCTGCGCATAGCCGTTATCAATGCGCAGCCCGGGTCCTCCTGCAAGTCGGAACACTTCGAGCCTTCCCTTGCTGCCTGCTGGCATTGTGCCCGGTGTAAAATCGTTATCCCAGTTCCCGGCGAACAAGTGGGCTGCGATGGCGTGTCCGTTTGCGGCAGGAGGCTCACCTTCAAGGCGAATGCCACGGGCAAGGTCCAACTGCAATTTAACCAGGTCGATGCCAGCGGTGACCTCCGTAACCGGGTGTGCGGCACTAAGGCTTGCGCTAAACTCCAGGAACCAGAACGTGTTCTGATCGGGGTTATACAGGAACACAACGCTCCCAGCGTTCTGATAGCCTGTGAGGTGGCACAGGTGAACTGCGACCTCGCGTAGCCTGCGTTCCTGCTCCGGCAAGAGCGCAGGCGAACTGGATTCCCCTAGTAACCACTGGCTGTGATGCTGGACCGTGCAGTCGATCACACCTGCAACTCGCGTTGTCCCATAGCGATCGGCGATGACCTGCACCTCAATGCGGCGTGCGCTATCAATCACGCGCTCAAGGAACACAGTGGGGTCGTTGAACGAGTGGCCAGCTTCGTCGCGGGCAAATTCGAATGCGCTGGCGAGTTCAGCAGGTGACGAGACTCGATGGATACGTCCCCTCTGGCTGCCAAATGCTGGCTTGATCACTAGAGGGTATCCGAGTTGCTCGGCCTGGTGCCGTGCCTCTGCCTCCGTCTCGATCGGCTTGCCGCTCCAGGGTACGACTGGAATGTTAACCTGCTCGACAAGCCGCCTGGTACGGATATGATCGCTCAAGAGCCGCAGCGTTGCGGCATCTGGCCCCACGAACACGATGCCAAGCCGCTCGCAGATGTCCGCTAAGCGGGGCTCTTCAGCCAGGAGGCTCCAGCCGGCCCAAGCCATATCAACCCGGGCTGTCACGAGCGCCTGCTCGATACGGTCGAGATCCAGGTAGCAGCTCTTACTCTTTCCATCGCGCTGGTCGATGAACGTTGCCGGACCGATGCACACCGCATCATCGGCCTCGTGCACAAATAGCGCCTGGCGGTCAGGCTCAGTATACAATGCCACTGTTGCCAGGCGCAGATGCCGCTCATAGTTCAGTTCCCGCACCGCACGGATCAGGCGTATGGCCGCCTCGCCACGGTTAACAATGGCAATTCTTTCAAGTTGATATCCTTCGAGGCTGTCCCGATCGATGAATCCTAACGGATCACTCTTGTCGTTTGCGTTTGCCATAGCTTCCTCGCTGTTCCAGATCCAGCTCAATTTGCAATCCATCGCTGCAATGCAACATCCCCAGATAGTGCCCGAAGTACATATACATAATACACTATTGAGGCGTTTTAGCACCATGAATCAGCTTCGCCTTCTTTCCCTTCTATTACGTAGGGTAATTCTGCATAGGGTAATTCGCCTCCTTCTCTCCTCTTTCCCTACCTGTATCCTGGAGCTTCCCCGTGATACAACCGTGAGATGTGTTCTTTTCTCCGAGATAGTATTGTGATATTGTAGACATATACTCTTCTTTGAGGATGCAGTACTTGCTGTACTTAGTGATGCTTTTCCCACTCCTGGGCATCAAAATAGTTTTCTAGCAATTGAGAATGAAATATTAACAGAAAAATCGAAGGGAGCAAGACAATGTTCCAGCACATCTTAGTACCCCTGGATGGGTCACAGCGTGCAGAGAGGGCAATTCCGGTTGCTGCACGGCTGGCTCGCGCCTCTGGTGGATCAATCACATTGCTGCGTATCATCGCCTCTCCATTTGAGCCTGGGTGGCAGGCAAAAGATTCACCAGCATCGATGCAAGAGTCCCTGGATGCGGACCAGGTCGGTGCTGCCGAGTATCTTGCAGGTATCAGCGCTGCTGCTGTGCTGGCTGGAGTTGTGACTTCAACGAGCGTTTTTAAGGGAAGCCCTGCCACGGGCATTCTCTCGGTTGCTCGTTCCCAAAAGGTCGATATCATCATCATGTGTAGTCACGGGTACACCGCTATGACACGCTGGGCCCTGGGCAGTGTAGCGGAGAAAGTGGCATTTCATGCTTCAACCCCAGTATTTGTCCTGCGTGAAGGTGGGCCCGTGCTTGCTGCCCTCTCTCCAGATCCTCATGCGCGTCCACTGCGTGCGCTGGTCGCGTTAGATGGATCCGCACGAGCAGAGATGGGTATAGAAAATGCTGCCAGGTTGATCGCAGCGTTGGCCGCTCCTACACAGGGAACTCTGCACCTGGCGCAAGTGGTGAAACCAACACCTACGGGTAGTGAGGAGAGAAACATCGATGATGCTGAAAGTGGGGCTATCCTGCACAAGGCCAAAGAGTATCTCGATTCTACGGCAAATCGGCTTCGTGAAGGATCCATAGTGCCTGCAATGGTGGATCATCCACTTTCTGTGACCTGGTCGGTGACTGTCGATTCCGACGTTGCTACAGCCCTTATTAGAGTGGCAGAAAACGGAGAAGATTCGGAAGGGGTTGTTCTGCCCGGCGGCTGTGATATCATCGTCATGACCACCCATGGCTATAGTGGCATAGCGGGCTGGGCACCTGGCAGTATCACTAAGCGCGTTCTCAAGGCCAGCAGACTTCCACTGTTGATAGTTCGACCGCAGGATATACTGGAGAAGAGCAATCTCACATGGGATGATACGACCTTATCGCCAATGTAGTTGTGGAACTCAGGGAGAAGTTCGATTTTCCTTCAGCTCTGCATCGTTTAGAAGGTGACAAGCGTCAATCAGAACGTGCCCCGAGCCACTCTTCGATATGCGGCCATGTATACTTCAGCGCACCGCTTCCCGCCATCATGCCGATATGGCCACCTTTGACTTTCATCAAGAGCTGATCCTCGCTGCTAACCTTCGTCATAATGCTCTCAGATTGGCAGGGCGGCGAGATATGATCGGCGAGGGCGATGACATTCAGCAGGTTCGCCCGAATACGGCTCAGATCTACCCGTTCGCCACGAATGATCAACGTCCCTTGAATGAGTCGGTTCTCCTGGTAGAGCTCCTTAATGAGCTGGCGATAAGTTGCCCCGGTCATGTCGATGAGATCGGTTACCCAGGTATTCATAGCGTGCCATGATTCCACGATACGAGGGTTACTCAGGTTGTCCCACAGAGTCAAGTAAGAACCGATATAGTTCTCGACGGGCTTGAGCGCCTTAGCTCCGTAGTCGATCATTTGGCCTGGCATGTTGCCGAAGGCAGCAATAATCTTATCGGGATCGTAGTTTTGATCGTTAACCCAGCGCACGAAGCCCCCTGCCTTCTTGTCGGTGAAATCCAGCGGGGCTGTCAGCAGGATGAGGTTTTTGAGGCCGTTGTCGGGTCGCAAGGCGGCATAGATCGTTGTGAGAATTGCACCGATGCACCAGCCTAGCATGCTAAACTCGTCACTACCAGAGATCGCTTTCACTTTGCGAATAGCGCGCGGCATGTAATCCAGCACGTAATTATCGAAGTTCAGATCTTTGTCCTCGAGGCCAGGTGCTCCCCAGTCAAGCAGGTAGACATCGTAACCTTGCTTGACCATGTACTCTATGAAACTGTTACCAGGCCGCAGATCGAGGATGTACGGTTTGTTCATTAGTGCGAACACGAGAAACAATGGTATTTTGTGTCTCTTCTCAGCAGGGACGACAGGAATGTAGTGATATAACTTGGCTTTGTTGAGCGTCCAGATCACCTCCTTGGGCGTCTGGGCAACGTTAGCCTTGTTGGTACTCACCCGTACCAGGGTGCGGGTTTCCTGCTCAATCCGCTGTAATTCGCTCTGGAGCTCAGTTGGAGTCATCGGTATAGATGAAAACGCCATTATTTGACCTCCTTTGCTTTTGCTGATGTGTCTGCTGCACGTTTTGATGCCGGTAAGGCCTTTACTTTTACAGCGCGTTGGATGTCATCTAACCTGGCATCCAGCTTGTCAAGGCGCACCTCTATGTTGGTGTCTGCTGCGGGTTGTGACGCCGGTAAGGCCTGTATGGCGCGTTGAATGTCATCTAACCTGACATCCAGGTCGTCCAGGCGCACCTCTATGTTGGTGAGGCGCTCCGCCAGGATCGTCACATCAGCGCGTATTGGCATATTCAGTCCAGTCAGTACTTGAGTCATGGTGGTATCTATTGCACGCTGGAATGGCTGTGAGTACGCCAAATAGGTATCCAACCACTGGCTTGTTGCCTGGCTGTAGGCCTCGGAATTGACGAACTCGATCATCATCTTAGACCAGCTTTCCAGGCTGGCATCACGCGCAGCGCGCCATGTTGCCATAGGATCGAATGGGTTGGTAATATCAGGTTGTTGATTCATTGTCGATGAAAGTTCCTTTCCTTCTGAGTGCCTCCTAAGTGCCTCGCCTCTCCTTGTGGTGGGTGACCTTTGTTCTGGCCACTTCGCTGTTGCGAACACTCATATTTTTCTAAATGAAAGCGTAGCCTGCCTACCTCTCAAGGTCGTCACAAATGCCCCCGGCTTTCCTTACAGAGAACGGGCTTGAAAGCCCCTGCTTTCCAAACAGGGGATGAAAAGCCCGCCCCCCGTAGGCGGAGAGTCCGCTCCCCAAGCAGGGCAATCGCATCTAATTTTGGGAACTAGCTCTGCAAGCTGCATTACAACAAGCTGACCCGCAAAGCTCTACTGTATACTCGCGCTCCACAAGGCGATGGAAAATTTAGATGCGATTGCCCTGGCTCCCCAAGCCAAACCGCTTGACATTTTGCTTAGAGCGTAGTATACTTGTTCTAGTTCTTGTGCACATTGACAACCCAATAGTGTTTCGCTGGGTTCCACGGTAAAGCGTTCCCGTGGGTAAAAGCACTAGCGTCTCAACGTGTTCGTGTGCACAGTGGTGATAGGCTGCGTAGAACCTCCTCGGAGGGCGCATTCCCACCTCACGGTCGGATGGCCTATCACTTGAAGCCAGGAACAGACCGTACCGGGGGGCACTCGGAAACGGGCTTCTCTTCGGAGAAGCGAACGCTTGGGGAAAAGGGACCTCTACGGCTTGAGTAGCAGTATTCAAGTGGCAAGCTCCTTCGTTGAACCAAGAACCCCCGTCATTTATGGCGGGGAGTGTCAGTGCATGTAGACCCCACCATTCATGCTGAGAGTCTCGCCAGTATAGTAATCACCATCTACGATGAGGTAGCGCACAGCACGAGCTACCTCCTGAGGTGTGCCGGCCCGACCGAGGGGTATCCGAGCCAGAATCGCCTCCTTCAACTTGTCTGGAATCGCCTCGTACATCTCTGTTGCTATATAACCGGGACAGATAGCGTTGACCGTCACGTTGAAGCGAGCCAGCTCCAGGGCTGCCGTTTTGGTGAAACCAACAATGCCAGCTTTGGCGGCTGAATAGTTGGCCTGGCCAACGCTCCCCGTCTGGCCATTCATGGAGCTGATGTTGATGATTTTGCCGCTCTTCTGCCGCATAAAGTAAGGTAGTGCTGCTTTCACCGTGTAGAAATAGCTGTTCAAGTCAACCTGGATGACCTTATCCCAGTCCGCCATGGTGAGATTCTTCATCGTGCGATCGATGTTTATTCCAGCATTATTGACCAGTGCGTCTATCCGGCCAAACCGTGCAATGGTCTCTTCGATGAGTTTGGCTGCCTGTGCCCCATCCGACACATCCGCTTGAACTGCCATTGCCTCAGGTGATCCGCTCTCATGGAGCCGGGCCACCAGGTCCTCAGCAGCCTCCTTGCTCTTAGTATAGTTCACTACCACCCTGGCCCCTTCATGTCCTAGTTCCTCGGCTATAGCACGTCCAATTCCTCTTGATGCGCCTGTGATAACGATAACTGCTCCTGTAATCGTTCCCATCTGGAACCTCCTTTCCATTTCTGTGAGAATTTTCTAAAAACTCTACGGAACATGTGTTATTACCACTCAATGACTCCTTTCAATATCAGGTTTGGCCATTCTTTTCAAGTATGGGGTACAAAAGTCACAAATCGATCACAGTAATCTTTCCTTCTATTACAATACAATCACACACACTTCTCAAAAGACACATCTACCTCCCCATTCGGCCAAAGTTTATCAAAGGTCGATATTACGACAAAAAGGATACTGAAAGATGATACGAAAGGGGCAGTCGTAAGTGGAGAGTAATAAGAATATGATATGCTAGTGGTTAGTCCGATTAGATTTCGGCCTCAGAGTAGCATCGGAACGCGAAAGCCGTTTGCTTTGGAGGAGGTCTCCCGAAGCCGTGATGTCTTCGTGAGGGTAGAACATCCAGATGTGATGTAATCGTGAGAGCAGGGATATAGATTTAACAGAAGAGGTGGATACGAAGGAGTAGCAAATCCCTTTTCTCCTTGACTGAGGAGCCGAGGAGATCCCGGGTGGCCATGATACAGCGGATCCCCTCGGGCCACGAAAAGTTAGGTGCTCTACGTCAAGTGAAAAAACAAGGAGGTATATTCATAACCTAGTGAGTCCGATTGTACAGCGTTGGATTGAAAATGCCAGGGAGGATCCGGAAGCATTTTGGGGCAAAGCGGCCGAGCAGCTGCCGTGGCTCCGCAAATGGGATCAAGTATTTGAGTGGACACCGCCCACGTTCCGCTGGTTCGTTGGCGGGCAGACGAATCGGTTCAGTTGCAAAAAATGTGCGCAATGAAACTGGATGACGCAACATTTTTTGCAACTGAACCGCATATCCGAGGAGGAAAAGTCATGAATACGAAGTATCAAGCGTTTCATCGTCGCTCCGTTGAACAGCCAGAAGCCTTCTGGGGTGAGCAGGCAGAGCTCATTCACTGGCACAAACCCTTTGCGCATGTGCTGGACTATTCCCGGCCGCCGTTCACGAAATGGTTCGTCGGAGGAGAGACCAACCTTTGCTACAATGCGGTGGATCGGCACCTGGCTGAACGCGGGGACCAGAACGCGCTGATCTTCATTTCCACAGAGATAGACGAAGAGAAAGTCTATACATTCAAGCAACTGCATACAGAGGTGAACCGGTTCGCCGCGATACTGCAAAGCCTGGGCGTTGGCCGGGGCGACCGGGTGCTCATCTACATGCCCATGATCCCGGAGGCCATTTTTGCCATGCTCGCCACCGTGCGCATCGGTGCCATCCATTCGGTCGTGTTCGGCGGGTTTGCCTCCCCCAGCCTGGCCACTCGCATCGACGACGCCCAGCCGAAGGTGATGGTGACGGCCGACGCCGGCATGCGTGGCGGCAAACCGGTACCATATAAGCATCTGGTGGACGAGGCACTGCGCCTGTCGGAGCATCCGCCCAAGCATGTAGTGATCGTGAACCGCGGCTTGGACAAGGGAATGCCCCTCACAGCCAACCGGGATCTGGACTATGCCTCACTGCGGCAGCAGCACTTGAACGCGAGCATCCCGGTAACCTGGCTGGAGTCCAATGAGCCCTCATACATCCTCTACACCTCTGGTACGACCGGGAAACCAAAAGGCGTGCAACGCGACACCGGTGGCTACGCGGTGGCGCTCGCCGCGAGCATGAAATACATCTACTGCGGCCGTCCGGGCGAAACCTACTTCGCTACCTCCGACATCGGCTGGGTGGTCGGACACTCGTACATCGTCTATGGCCCGCTGCTGTGCGGCATGGCTACTGTGATGTACGAAGGCTTGCCGACTCGGCCTGATCCTGGTATCTGGTGGAAGATCGTGCAAGATTACAAGGTCACGGTGATGTTCAGTGCGCCCACGGCGATTCGGGTACTCAAGAAGCAAGATCCCATGTACCTGAAGAAGTACGATCTCAGCCACCTGCGCCATCTGTTTATTGCCGGCGAGCCGCTCGATGAGACAACTGCGAACTGGATCGCAGAGTCGCTCGGTAAGCCAATCTACGACCACTACTGGCAGACCGAAACTGGATGGGCCATTTTGACTGCTGTACCGGGAGTGGTACACGCTCCCATCAAGTTCGGCAGCCCGAGCTTCCAGGCCTACGGCTACAACGTGAAGCTGCTGCGTGAGGACACCGGCGCCGAGTGCGATGTGAATGAAAAAGGCGTCGTGACAGTGGAGCCGCCGCTGCCACCCGGGTGCCTCTCTACTGTCTGGGGCCAGGACGAGCGCTTTGTTCAGACCTATTTCACAGACTTCAAGGACAGGCTGATCTATACCACTTTCGACTGGGGTATCCGAGACAAGGATGGCTACTACTTCATCCTTGGCCGCAGCGATGATGTCATCAACGTGGCCGGCCATCGTATGGGCACCCGCGAAATTGAAGAGGCGGTGAGCTCGTACCCGACCATTGCCGAAGTGGCGGTGGTCGGTGTGGCGGATCAGCTCAAAGGCCAGATACCGCTGGCCTTCGCTGTGGTGAAAAACCAGAGCCAGGTCGAGACGACGGAGGAACGCAAGACGATGGAGAAAGAGATCATGAGCACCGTGGATAAGGAGCTAGGCGCGATCGCTCGCCCGGGGCGGGTGATCTTCGTCAGTCAACTGCCCAAGACCCGCTCTGGCAAGCTGCTGCGGCGCAGCATTCAGGCCATCGCCGAGGGTCGCGATCCAGGGGACCTCACCACGCTGGACGATCCCGCGAGCATCGAGCTGATCCAGGCGGCAGTAGCCGAGGAGAAGCAGGTCTAAGTATACGATACAAACGTTGAGGGACGCCTGCCTGATCTGCTCGATCAGTGGTCAGTGAGGCGTCTCGTTGCGGCCGGAGCCGACGTCATCAAAGTGCTGATGTACTACATGCTTGATCATGTGCATGGCGGCTTTCACTTGGATATGCGGCGGTTTACCTGGTGTTTCCCATCCGCCGGGAGATTGCCCAATACATCAACCTTCGGCCTCTGCGTCTACTGTCAGGCAATACGCCCCTGGTTGATAATTGCCATCATCTCGGGTACGGTGGTGACCTTGACACGCGGACGCCCCTGCCTGGCACCGCAGGCAACTTCGTACTGATCCAGTATCTTCCAATCCTGATAGGTCACATAGTCGATGTCTCGCTCACGCAGAAACGCCTCGATCTGCGACAGGTCACGATGATCATCGCTGATTCCTTGTAGCATAGGCAGATCGGCCAGCATTGTTTCGACTGTGGCTGCCGAGTCAGGCTTGTTGTTCCCGATCAGACCGGTGGGGCCGCGCTTGGCCCACCCGACGACATATTCACCTGGCACTACTTCACCGGTATTCGGATGCACGACTTGCCCTGCGATATTGTTTATGGTAGAGGTCGCATGGTCGAACGGCACGCCTTCAATTGGCACACTACGATAGCCAATAGAGCGCATCACCAGACCAGCCTCAATGATCTCAAACGTGCTGGTTCCTTTCGATCTAAGTCCGCCATTGGAATCCACGACTAGCTCATTGTGTTCGATCCTCACCGCGGTAATCCGCCCATTCACCCCAACAATTTCCACAGGCGAGGCCAGGAAGCGCAGGGTAATGCGGCGAGGAGCAGTATGCTCCGTGCGAGTTGCATACTCATGCAGGCACTCCAGGTTGGCCTTCGCTGTGCGATCTTCTTCTATTTCAACCAGGCTTGCCGGATCAAGTTCGATGTTTTGAGGATTGATGATCACATCCACCCCTTCAAGCTTCCCCAGTTCCTTGATCTCAGGGGTCGTAAATGATGCTTGCGCTGCGCCACGTCGACCCAGTACCACCACCTCGCGGATCTTGCTCTCGCGCAGCTTCTCCAGCGCATGGTCGGCGATATCAGTTTTCAGCAATGCATCCGGGGACATGATGAGGATGCGTGTCACATCCATTGCTACGTTACCATTGCCGACCACGACAGCCCGCTCGCATGAGAGATCGATGGGCAGATCGCGATAATCAGGATGACCATTATACCAGCCAACAAACGAGATAGCTGGAAAGTTATTGGGCAGCTCTTCACCGTGGATGCCCATACGTCGATCAGCCTGGGCACCAACCGCATAGATGATCTGATCGTAGAACTGCTTTACTTCTTTATGATGGATATCAACACCATAGGTGACATTCCCGAAGAAATGGACTCGTGGATCCGCCAGGACTTTATCAAAGACGCGGATCACCGCTTTGATGGACTGGTGATCAGGCGCAACACCGTCGCGGACCAATCCGAAAGGAGTAGGGAAGCGGTTGAAGATATCAATGGTCAGGACGATATCGCGTTGCTTGAGAAGTGTATCGGCAGCATAAAAACCGGCTGGACCAGCACCAATGATAGCAATGCGTAGTGGCCGGGCTGAAGTAGCAAGTTGTTCCATTACATCTCTCCCTTCAAGAGGCTCTTGACTTTATCTAGGGCGAACCACATTGTATGAGCAAGAGCACATCCTGCTCATCGTTGAAACCTGTTTAAACTGAAAGGTAGGACAGTAATCTCACAGAGGCATCACAAGAACGAGACAGAACCTCACAATTCTCACACAACCTCCACCAGCAGCATTTGAAACGTTTCCACGTGACAGCAGGCCATAAAGCATAAAGGAGCCGACGAAAGCAAGAAGGGCCAGCAGGGAGATTTTGACTTTTCAGGTTGACTAATGAGCTGCTCTCGAGTACATTGTTACTAGAGAGAAAAGTATCAGGTCCTTGTAATTCCCATATTTGTACATGCGTTGCCATCATGGATTGGTGCTTCTCCATAATGGCCTGTAATCCGTATCCCCCATTTTGGCGAAAGGAGATACCGCTCATGCAGACAATGGACAGTGAGATCAAGGATGATGTCTTTGTAGATGAGTATACCGGTGGGCTTGTTGGTCCAAGCCTGGGCTTCGCGGCGACGATTAAGGACGGTGGACACATTCGTTGTGTCGTTCCGCCCGGCTGCTGGGGACCGATGATCACACCAGAGTTCCGTGGTGGACACGAAGTGACCCGCCCGGTGGCTGTAGAGGGAGCGCGAGTTGGTGATGCCCTGGCTATCACCATCGAGTCTATGCGCGTACTATCGCTGGCAACCTCTTCTGGTACGATGGTGACGAACAAAGCGGCCTTTGGCGACGATCCTTTCGTTGATAAGAAGTGCCCGGGGTGTGGCATACCATGGCCCGCCAGCCGTGTCGAAGGGACAGGAGAGGACAGTATTCGCTGCGCCAAATGCGGAGCAGTCGTCAAGCCATTCGGTTTTGAGGAGGGATATACTATCGTTTTCGACCACGATAGCCAGGTTGGCTTGACGATGGATGCGGCCAATGCCCACGATTTTGCGCAGCGCGCACGCGAGGTTGCGGCCCTCCCGCCAAATGCACGCCAGCACCCTATCCTCCTCTTTGAGCCCCACACCATTCCAGGTGTGCTTGCTCGGCTGCGTCCATTTATCGGAAATATCGGCACAACGCCGGGCGCCGATTTACCCGACTCGCACAACGCCGGGGACTTCGGCAACTTCCTGGTTGGAGCGCGTCACCCGTATGGCATGACGCTGGAAACACTCAACCGTGTGAAGACCGATGCGCACCTTGACACCAACGAGGTCCGCCCGGGCGCGATCCTCATCTGCCCGGTCAAAATCGAGGGCGGCGGCGTCTATATTGGCGATTGCCACGCCAACCAGGGCGACGGCGAACTAGGCTTGCACACCACCGATATCACTGCCGAGGCCCGCGTCCGCGTCAATGTTATCAAGAACCTGTCATTGGATGGTCCCATTCTGTTGCCTGTGGCCGAGGATTTGCCATTCATCGCGCGCCCTTACTCAAAGGAGGAACTGGAAGCAGGTGAACGCCTGGCTCAGCGCTACAATGTCAATTTGCAGCGCAGCGCCGGCCCTGTGCAGTTTATCGGGACCGGTCCAACGCTGAACGAAGCAACCGATAATGCCATGCAGCGTGCGTCCAACGTATTACACATGACGCTGGCAGAAGTGCGCAATCGCTGTACCATCACCGGCGGAGTAGAGATCGGTCGTTTGCCCGGCGTCGTGCAGTTAAACATGCTCGTTCCTATGGATAAACTCGATGCTATCGGCATCGGCCCCTACGTTCGCCAGCAATATGGTCTGTAATGGGGCATAATGGTTTCCTGGCTGTTCTGCCTCTACTTTGAAGGGCAAAGGCAGAACA
>VBHI01000240.1 GCA_005881495.1 Chloroflexota bacterium | reverse complement strand
TCCTCAAGGATACGATCTGCCCTTTGCGCATCTCGGACAAACGTCGCTCTACTTCTACCTGGGTGTGGTGGAAAACATTGAGCGTGAGGCGGTTGCCTTGGGCTACGATTTGCTGTTACCTTCTCGCCCGCGCGGCAACTCTCCAGAGAACTACGTGCGGAGTTTACAGACACGGCGTGTCGCCGGGGTCATTATGCTCCATGCATCTATTACACACATGCAGGCCTTGATCCTTTCCGCCTTTCCCACCGTGTTCATCGATTGGATGGGTCAGGGGAGTCATGCTACCTATGTCAAATCGGATAACATAGATAGCGCTCGCCAGGCGACCGAGCACTTGCTTGCTCTCGGCCATAAGCGCATCGCCTTTCTGACCGGGTCTACCATCGATCTCTCCGGTCTCGAGCGCCTGCTCGGATGCCAACAGGCCCTGTCTCAGGCAGGTATCGCTCCAGACCCCGGCCTGGTGCGTCATTCAGGCTGGAATGTTGATGAGGCCTACGAGGCGGCCTTGGTCCTATTAGCCGAGCGTCGCGACTTTACCGCTATCGTTGCCGGAAGCGATTTCATGGCGATCGGTATTCTTCGCGCGCTCTCGGAGCAAGGTCTGCGCGTTCCAGACGATGTTTCCCTGATCGGCTTCGATGATATTATATTCGGTCAGTATACTACTCCACCGCTCACAACTATGCGCCAGGACCGCGTCGCTATGGGGCGTGGGGCCGTGCAACGGCTCATTGCCATAGTAGATGGCACAGAAGAAGCATCTCCACTGATTCTTCCGACCCAACTTGTTGTTCGCAAATCGACAGGGCCTGTACCCAGGGAGCGGTACTACCCGGAGTAATAAGCGCTAAGCTTCCTTAAACACGCTTTGCACAAAAAGGAGGACACGCTCTTGAATGCTGTTATGATGGATGTCATCGCCTGCGGTGAACTGCTCATTGACTTTGTCTCGACGGAAGTTGGCGTGAGCCTGGCCCAGGCTCCCGCGTTCAAAAAAGCCCCTGGTGGGGCTCCGGCAAACGTGGCAGTCGGCGTGGCCCGACTCGGTTATCGTGCTGGCTTCATGGGGCAGGTGGGCGATGATGAGTTCGGTCACTTCCTGGCTGACACTCTGCGAAGCCATGGGGTGGATATCGCTGGCTTACGGTTCACCACGCAGGCCCGCACGGCTCTCGCTTTTGTGTCTTTGCTCGCTGACGGTGAGCGGGATTTCATGTTTTATCGGCATCCGAGTGCGGATATGCTCTGGCGCCCGGAGGATGTTGATCGGGCTTACGTCGCCCACACCCACATCTTTCACTACGGCTCCATCACACTCATTAGCGAGCCGAGCCGCAGTGCCACCTTGACAGCACTCGATTATGCCAAAGGCAAAGGAGCATTGCTCTCATACGATCCGAACCTGCGGCCCTCTTTGTGGCCCTCTCTTGATGCAGCGAGAGCAGGCATCCTCGAGGGCTGGCAACACGCAGACATGATCAAGGTCAGCGAGGAAGAACTGACCTTCCTCAGCGACCAGCACACCCTGGAACAGGCCGCTCGATCCCTGTGGCATGATCATCTGCAGCTCCTGGTCGTGACACAAGGCAAGGCCGGTTGTACCTATTTTACGGCTCAAGCCGGAGGGCACGTACCAGGTTTTGCGGTTCAGCCGGTAGACACCACCGGTGCAGGTGATGGCTTTGTCGCAGGCATGCTCGCAGGCTTACTGGAGGGCGACCTCACATGGGACAGAGAGGTGATAGAAAAGGCGCTGTGTCTAGGGAACGCAGTCGGTGCGTTGGCAACCACACAACTGGGAGCCATCCCATCACTGCCTACCATGAATGAAGCGAAGGCATTGCTACAGCGTGCAGACAAGTAACGTCTGTAGCCCGGCTGAGGGATGCAACACTTCATCATCCCGCGAAAAAATATGGAGCATAGAAAAGGAGCCTGACCTGAACGCCTACAAACCGGCCTTCCTCACCTCGCCGCCCACCACCTCGTAGATATGCGCCTGCCCCAGAATCTCCCCTGGTAAACTGGACAGGTCTGTAGCAGTCAGGAACACCTGCTCGTGTCGCATCACCTCGCCCAGCAAGTGTCTTCGCCGCGGCATATCCAGTTCGCTAAACACATCATCCAGCAGCAGTACAGGCTCGTCCCCCGTACAGGCGCGCATATAAGCAAGTTCGGCCAGTTTCGCGGAAAGGGCCGTCGTGCGCTGTTGACCGCGTGACCCATACGTCAGCATATTGATACCATTCACCAGAAACTCCAGGTCATCGCGGTGCGGTCCCAGCAAACAAACTCCCTGGACCAACTCTCGCTTGCGCACCTCCCGTAGCTGCGTGCGGTAATGTTGCAGAGACTCCGCCATGTTCCAGGCGGCATCCACCTTGAACGAAGGACGATAGACAATCTGCAAGTGTTCGCGCCCACCACTCAACGTCTCCTGCAGCCCACTGGTCTGCTCATTGAGAGCGGCAAGCATTCGCTGCCGTTCAAAGATAATCACATTCGCCAGCGCCGTCAGCTTCTCGTCGAGATAATCCAGCAAACGTGGGTCCTCCTGGTTATCCCGTATCCGTTTGAGCAAAGCCGAACGCTGCGTAATAACTTTCCGGTATTGCACCAATGCCTGGCAATAGCGTGGCTGTATCTGGCACAGGGAGCGGTCAAGAAAACGCCGGCGTTCTTCTGGAGAGCCGTCAACCAGGTGCAGATCCGCCGGCGCAAACAGAACCACCTTCATCTGCCCGATCAGGTCAATCACTTTTTTCGGGATAGCATTGATCTTGACCCGTTTACGTGGTGTATTGGCAGGGAGCGCAACCGTGCTGAGTGGAGGTTGAACCCCTTCCTGGACAGGCGGCGCGGGATCAAAGATAACCATTTCAAGCTCGACATCATCCTCGCGCCGTTTGACGGAAGCCTTCAAATGGGCAATATGGTCAGGAGCGGACCAGTTCACTACTTCGCGATCAGAGCTTGCATGAAAGGAACTACCCGT
Organism: Chloroflexota bacterium; assembly: GCA_005881495.1. Next base: position 2,198 of record VBHI01000240.1, on the reverse strand, counting down.
AGCCAGCATCCCAACAGCTTCAAGCAAGTTCGTCTTACCCTGCGCGTTCTCTCCATAAAAAAGAAAGAGCCCCGGTCCCAGGGAAAGCTCAAGGTGCCCATAATTGCGAAATTCATTCAGCGCGAGGAAAGAAAGGTACATTCTAAATCCCAGGTAATCAGGGCATCCTTCCCAATCGTAAACTTCATATGCCAAAGCGCTCCGTCTCCAGGGAGACGACAACCTCAATACCTGCCCCCACACCCCAACGAAATCGTCCATAGTAGGGGCGACCCTTGGGTCGCCCTGCGTCCTGTTCCCCTGCCGCTGCGCGCCTACCCGCCATGGGCGACGCTGCCTTCAGCATCCCCCGGATGCGGCTGCGTCCCCACTCCACTGCGCCCCTCTCCCGCCCCTACGAGCGCCTGCCCGCCATGGGCGACGCAAGCGTCCCCACTCCACTGCGCACCTCTCCCGCCCCTACGAATGTGACGATCTACCCCATCAAAACCGCTAGCGGTTGGTATGCATCGGCATAATCACATACGTATAATCGGCATGGCCAATCGGCTTGATCACCCCAGGCTTAGTTGGTGCGTTCACCTCAATAGCCACCTCAGGCGTTCCGATCACAGCCAGCACATCTGAGAGATACTTGACATTGAAGATGATCTCCTGCTCAGGCCCGTCAACAGCGGCGTTCAACACACCCACGTTATCTCCCAGGTCCTCTGCCGTCGCCTCAATCGTCACTGTACCCGGCTCAAGCCCACTGCCATCCCCACCGTTGATCTTGACGCGTGTAATATTTGAGCTATCGCGCGCAAACAACGCCGCCGATTTGACACGCGCAGCAAATGTTTTCGTATCTATCACTGCCCGTGTCGAATGCTCTTTGGGAATAATCTGGCGATAGTTGGGGAAATTCCCATCGATCAACCGCGAAACAAGATCGATCTGATCTGTGTGGAACAGCACCTGGCTGCGATTAGGCGTGACAATCATCTGTACAGCCCCTTCAGAGGGCAGAATGCCTTTCAGTTCTCTGAGTGTCTTCGCGGGGATCAGAATATCGCCACGTGGAGTATCGTCCCCGGGCAAGGGAGCAGTACGTACCGCCAGGCGGAAGGCATCTGCCGCTGCAAACGTCACCTGTTCGTTCCCTACCTGTACCAGCACACCTGTAAAGACCGGGCGCGAATCGTCATCAGATGCAGCTATAACGACCTCTTCGATCATCTCTTTGAGCGTAGCGGCATCCAGTATCACAGGCGGCTCCCCACCTTCAGCGCTGGGAATCAGCGGGAATTCAGAAGCATCCATGCCCTTGATATTCGCGCTGCTATCCTCGCTTTTAATATTCATCTTGTTCGAGTCTTCCGGCACCGTGATATCGACCGTGGTCTGCGACAAGCTATTGACAAAGTCGGTGAACAGTTTCGCGGGGACCGTCGTCGATCCCTCCTCATGAATCTGGCAGTCCACCCAGCAATTGATACCAATCTCCAGGTTCGTAGCCGATAGCTTCAATCGATCGTTATCGGTCGCCAGTAAAATATTGGCGAGGATCGGGAGTGTGCTACGATTTGAGACGGCATGGCTTACTGTAGTAAGCCCACGACTCAAGTCTTGTTGTTTACATGTAATTTTCACAGGCGTTCTTCCTCCAGGCACGAGCATAAAACGGTTAAAATTCGAGGTTAAGTATACAGCAATCTATTACAGAGAACAAGGTTTACCGTACATTTTCGTCATTCCCAGGATGCCAAAAAAATAACCCTCATTCTACTACGGTCGAGCTGGCTTGAGCAGCGACTTCGTAGTAGGGGTGACCCTTGGGTCACCCTGGAAACTCATTCCTCTTGTATGTCTTTCAGATACATCTCATTATCCTCCCCCAAAAGCGGCGGCGCCTTATACAACCTCGTAGGCGTCTCTGCAAGATGGATAGGCGATCCCACAAGCTTAATCATCCCCGCCGTTGGGTGTTTACACTCCCACACAAAGTCCCGCGCCAGCACCTGCTCATCCTCGAAGACCTGGCTGATAGTATTGATGGGGCCACAGGGAATACCTGCCACGCGCAGCTCCGCCAGCCAATCATCCGTCTCACGTACCAGAAACAACTCTTGTAAAATCGGTATCAGTTGCTTGCGGTTGTGCACCCGCTGCGGGTTCGTCTCAAAGCGCTGGTCAGTCGCCAGGTCCTCTCGGCCCAG
>VBHI01000239.1 GCA_005881495.1 Chloroflexota bacterium | reverse complement strand
CTACCGCTGCTACCCTTGCGGTCGCTCCCCAGCAATCTCAGCGGCACTCCCATGACTGCTGTCGCACTTCTATAGGAGAAAGCCCCATCGCTTGCCGCACACGCCGCGAGAAATGATAGCTCGTTTGAAAGCCGCAGCGTGTGGCAATCTCGCCGACGCTAAGTCCGGTCTGTCTCAGGAGATCGATGCCCTGTGCCACGCGACGCTCCCAGAGATAGGCCATTGGTGTGGTGTTCAACTGCTGCCGGAACAAGCGGATGAGATGCGGTGGACTGACTGCCGCTGCCATCGCAATCATGTCGAGCGTCAGTGGCTCTCGTAAATGGGCGTGGATGAAGTGACGTGCCGTCTCGACAGCCGGGTCGGCTGGCGTCGAGGTACCATTCATCTGCAGTTCGCCTTCACCGATATAGCGCCAGATCATCTGTACAGCCAGCGTTTTCAGCAATATTGGTGCAGTGGAAAGTGGAGAATACCGCAAGGCGAGTGCTTCGTGTGCCAGGTCGGCCATGGTTGAGGAGAGTTGCAGCGGCCACGGCAAACGGGCCAGCCGGGCGAGAAGCTTCTGTGAAAGCTGCGGAATAAAGATATGCAACCAGCTATGCCAGGTCTCGCATTCTTCCGCAAACGTGAAGCGCTCTTTGTGTCCGGGAAAAAGCACCAGCACACTGTCGGCAGATGCCATGTGCGGTACATCGTCAATCCAGATCGTCATATGCCCAGAGTAAAGCATTATCAATTGAAGGTTGCGTTGCAGGCGTGGGCCAAAGGTGCCACCCGGTGGGTAGGTGACCTCGCCAGCGTTCACCTCTTCGGGCCAGAAGCATTCATGATCAACCATGGTTATAGTTTCAGCTATCTCTCTCCCTTCTCCTTACAGCCCTGCTGACGGGACGTAGCTACGCAGTAGCGTTGCAGGGCTGGATTTATGCCGATATGCTAATATTAACATACACGACCCACTCCTACATCCTACTAAGGAGGAAACTATGAACCCATTCGAGAAAATAGCAAAGAGACACCAGGATCTTCCTAAAATAGATTTGGCACAGGGACGCAGTATAGCCTCTTCACGGAGTACCAGCAGGAGGCTCATGGAATTGATAGATGCGAATGCACATGGGAATGTGCATGGTGGCGTCATTATGCGTATGGTGGATGAGGCTGCTTCCATTGTCGCCTTCAAGCACAGCCAGAATCCTGATGTGGTCACGGCCAGAGTAGAGACATTTAATTTTCTGGCCCCTGCATATATCCGCGACGTGGTGACGATCCATTGTGAGATGAACTACGTAGGCCGCACCAGTATGGAAGTGGGCGTAGAGGTCATGGCGGAGGACGTGATCACCGGCGAAGTCCGTCAAATTGCCAGCAGCTACGTGGTCTATGTAGCACTGGATGAGAATGGTAAACCAACGCCGGTTCCTCCCCTTGTGCCTGCTGACGATGAAGAGAAAGCAATTATAGAACGGGCGCGTCTTCGTCGTATGCATCGGCAGAAGGCCGATGAGGAATTGACGCGGGCAGAAGAATGACGCGATCTTCATTTCTGCTTTTGAGGACATTTGCGAATCCCCCTTCCCCTATCATGTATAATATATTTAGCCCAAATAATAAATTTCAAACAGCATCCCAACACAAAAAGGGAGCACGCTTCACATGAAAACCACTATCTCTCGCGCCGCAGGCCCTACTCTCTATACCCTTGAACCTCATCCAATCATAAAAATTATCGAGCAATTTACTCCCCTTTTGGCCGAAAATACCGAGCACCGAGTCCAACCAGCTTTGACTGTCATCCGATCATAAAAATTATCGAGCAATTTACTCGCTAAAATCAGTATATAAAGGAGAAGAAAAACAGTCATGACTACCTCGGCTTCCCTCTCCCGAATGTGTTTGGTTAGCAAGTTGTGCAGGCGTGGAGATAACATCTCTCCCCGAAATGCGCTGAAACATCGCGGCTCACAGTTCCTTGACGGAGTGCGCAGAATCTCATAAAATCTTCATAAAACATCCGCAATACTATAAGAAATGAATGTGATAGGTTTGATCAGGCCATCCCTGATCAAACCGGAAGTGAGATGCCTGCCATGTCGTCATCACAAACAGGGGAAGACTGGTTAAGTTTGCGGCAAGTCGCCGACATGCTGGGTATGCACCCGGCAACAGTGCGGCTCTGGGCAGACCGCAACGAATTGCCCTCAATCCGCACAAGTGGTGGGCACCGCCGCTTCCGGCGCGCCGATATCGAGGCGCGCCTACATAGGGAAGCCGAACGTAAGCCCAATCCCGCCGCGCAACTACTCGTACAGAGCGTCCTTGGCCGTGTGCGCTTCGCCTTTACGGACGGCACATTGAATGACCTCCCCTGGTACCAGCACTTCAACGAGGCAGCCCGCGAAGCCTATCGCCTCCTTGGACGGCGTGTCCTCGAGCTGCTCCTACGTGCTCTCACATATAGTGATTCACCCGACGAGCTACGGCAAGAAGCCATCCAACTTGGCCGCGAGTACGGCACAATTACCTGCACCTCACAGGTACCCGTCGCCGACGCAGTCCGCGCCTTTCTCTACTTCCGTAACATGGTAGACGAAAGCGTACTACAGCTCGCAGAAATTCGCGGCGCCCATGATCACCAGGACATCCCCTGGGCCGAAAGCCTCCGCCAGATACAGGCCCTCACCAACGAATTACTGCCCGCCCTCATCGAAGCAGCCCTACAACCCCAACCACCAATAATGGCATAGGGGCCCGATTTATCGCGTCCCACGCAGGGCGGGTTCGTCCCTCCGTACAATAACCCTCCACACACTCCAAACTTTTATCAACCCATCATCACACTAAACATATTGTGTAACCACTGCGATATATGTTATGTTATATATGAAATCAGCGACCAAAACCAGAGGGTAACCACAATGCCAGCAGATCCCCCAATATCCAATAATAATAATCAAAATACAGATGAAACCACAGACCTGCCAGGGTCCAACTCTGTCAACATCAGCGAAACACCCTCCACTGCAAAGGGCGATAACAACCCGGACTCAGACTCCACCACATCAACAGATATCACCCTCACCCTCCGCCAACAAAGAGCCCTGGCCTACCTTGCGCGCAGGCGCATGCGCAAAGCCCGCATCACCAAACGACAAACCTACGCCGACATCATCGAAGCCACCCACAACAATGACAATGAACCCACACCAGACCCTCACGAAAACAACAACGACGCCTCGTCGGACCATGGTGGGGGCGATCCCTTGTGGTCGCCCTCCTCCGGGTCTCACTCCTCCGGGTCACCCTCTCACTCCTCCGGGTCGCCCTTGAATGAGGACCTGGATGGCCAGGCCCTCTACTCCCCCTGGAACGGCGGTCTGACACGCGACATACTCAAACGCAAGAACGGTGATGAAAGCACTCAACCGCTACACGAAAAACCCATCCCCGTTACCCGCGTAGCAACCCCTCCCGCTAGCTTACCAGTCATAGGGAGGAATGTCGACGCTCTGCTTCCAACCAGGCCAAAGCCACCCAAAACAGCAGCTGAAAAGGAATGGCGGCGGCGCAAAGTATTGCGCCATCTCTCACGTAAACACCTGCGCGCTGCCCGTGCCTCAGAATACCGTACGCGCCGCCACCTCTGGACAACCATCGGCATCATCGCCCTTGTGCTGCTCCTTGTCTTCCTTTCAGTAGGCTCGGCTGGTACGATCGTCGCCTATCGCTTCTATACTCAGACACAGAATAAATACGAGCACAGCGTAGTGACGCTGCGCGATCTCTTGCCGCTCGATAACCTCAAGATGTACGACAGCAAGGGTGTATTCTTGATGCAAATGACCGACCAGGGCATTCATACAACAGTGTCGCTCGACGAGGTCGCACCCGTTTTGAAAAATGCCACCATAGCCACCGAAGACAAGAACTTCTGGACCAATCAAGGCATCGATATCCTGCGCATACTTCGTGCCGCCCTCGACGATCTCCGCAGTGGACAGGTCATAGAAGGTGGCAGCACCATCACCCAGCAATTGATTAAGAATTTGATCGTAGGCAACCAGGCTTCATATATACGCAAACTCGAAGAGATCGAGCTGACCCCCCAGATCAACAGTCTCTATACAAAACACGACATCCTGGAAATGTATCTCAACAGCATCTATTACGGCCACCAGGCTTATGGTATTGATGCCGCAGCCACCATCTACTTCGGGCTGCAAGATAAACCGGGCAAACCCGCCGCGATGCAACTGGACCTCGCCCAGGCGGCCATGATTGCAGGTATTCCCAGCAATCCCTCCGCCTATAATCCACTGCTTCATCCCAAAGCCGCCCTTGAGCGCCTTAAAAGCGTGCTCGGTCTGATGGTGGGCCAACAATATATCACCAAAGTGGATGCGCTCGAAGCCATCAAAGAGGCGGAAGGTCCCCATTTCTTTAAGAAGGCCTCCAGTCAGGTCAATCGCGCGCCGCATTTCGCCGATTTTGTACTGGACCAGCTTCTAAAGCTATTCAAGCTCAAAGATCGCAGCCAGTTATCGCGCTCCGGCATGATTGTCTACACGACGCTGGACATCAACTTGCAGGACAAGATACAGAAGATTGCCCAGAGGCACATCGCCGAATTGCGCGTCGCCCACAACCTGACAAACGCGGCAGAGGTGCTGATCGACTACCACACCGGAGCCATTATCTCCCTGCTCGGCAGCATTGACTACAACAACAACGCCATCAACGGGCAGTTTGACGTTGCGACACAGGGCTACCGTCAACCCGGTTCTTCCTTCAAACCTTACGTCTACGTGACTGCCTTCAAGCAGGGAGCGTCGCCAGCACAGGCCATCGCGGATGAGCCTACCACTATCGATAATTTCGGTGGATATCCAGCGTTCTATTCGCCAACAAACTATGATCTGAGTTTTCACGGCCATATGACCCTGCGCTGCGCTCTTCAAAACTCCCTTAACATGCCAGCCGTACGCGTGCTGCGCCATGTCGGCATCGCTGCCGCAATGAAGACCGCAAAAGAGATGGGCATTACCAGCTACGAAGGTACCCCTGGATATTCGCTGGTGCTCGGCGGTCTGGGCATCCGCCTTATCGATCACACCTCGGCCATGGGCACCTTTGCTAATGGCGGGGTACACGTTGACTACTATGCCATCAGCAAGGTTGTCTCAGGCAATACCAACAAAGTTATCTACGAGCGCCAGTCTGACCCTGGAAAGCGCGTTGTCAGCCCGCAACTGGCCTACATGATGACCAATGTGCTAAGCGACAACACCGCTCGCATCCCCGAATTTTTCGACTGCAACGTGCTACAACTTTACTCCAACTCTCAGACCAGTTGTTATAACGGCAATCGCGGCGTCGTTCGTCCCGCTGCCGCCAAGACCGGCACAACACAGAATTTCCGTGATAATTGGACAGTGGGCTACACCACGGATTATGTTA
>VBHI01000238.1 GCA_005881495.1 Chloroflexota bacterium | reverse complement strand
CTTGCATCAGCAAGGTTTCCATCAACGCGGCTGGGGTCTCGATCATTGACAAATTCCGTTGTCAAGGGGTATCATACGACATAGAGAGCTCTCCTTTTTTTCTTCCAAAGATTCTTTTGAAAAAGATTGTCCTCTCTTTTTCCCCTTTTGGCAACCCCTTTCTGGAATTAGTTGGAGTAGGTGCCACCAGGGTCGCCCCTACTATACACCAGGTGCGCCAAATACTTTCGACCCTGGTTTGTAGTAGAATCCTGCAAGCGTCCTCCACTGCAAGCGTCCTCCACTTGACAATCACCCTTCTTGAGTGCTATTCTATATTTGCAGTCTCGTATCGAGACTGCTAGCAATCATACTTGACAAGGGTTGTATCATGCCAACAAAGATGAGAAATTTGTTGGGAAGGGTGCATAAGTAAAAAACATGACACCACTGAGCCAACGCAAACAGCAGATTCTGCGAGCGCTTGTTGAGGAGTATATCCATTCAGCTATACCTGTTGCATCTGAAACATTGGTACGGAAGTATGATCTCAGCTTCAGTTCCGCAACTGTTCGTCACGAACTGGCCGGGCTGGAAGAGGCCGGGTTGATCTATCAGCCGCATACTTCTGCAGGGCGTGTCCCTACTGACCTGGGATATCGTTACTTTGTAGAGCGTCTCATGCAAGAGTCGGCGCTCTCTCTGAGTGAGCAGCGCCTCATCCGTCACCAGTTTTACCAGGTGCAGGATCAACTCGATCAATGGGTACGCCTGACAGCTTCAGTGATGGCACGTTTACTGCATAGCGCGGCGGTAATGACGTCTCCGCGTTCCACGCAGGGACAGCTCAAGCACTTTGAGATACTGTCGGTGACGGAACTATCGGCACACCTGGTACTGGTACTCATGGATGGAACCATAAAGCAGCAGAGGTTGCTACTAGAGGCTCCCTACCATCAGGAAGAGTTGAGTGCCGTGGCGGCACATTTGAACGGACGCTTCCAGCATAAAAGCGCGGCAGAGGTCAATGAAATCTTGCGTCAGAATGATCTTTCAGAGGTGGAGCACCTGGTAGGAAGCACGATTGCTCATATCCTGGAGCAGCATGGCGATCCGCTGGGTGATGTATTCTATCGTGAAGGCGTCGTCAATATTCTGGAGCAGCCCGAGTACAGCCGCATGGGACCAGAAGAGGAACGCAGCGAACGTGTACGCAAAGTGATGGAGGTCCTGGAGCAGAACCGCTTTCTCCCTGCCCTGGCTTCGCATCTACGTGAGTCAGATGGCGTGCAGGTCATCATTGGCGGCGAGAATGAGTGGGATGAAATGAAAGATGTCAGCCTGGTGGTAGCTCGCTACGGTCAGGAGGGCGGAATTGGCGGCCTTCTGGGAGTGGTTGGTCCCACCCGCATGCAGTATAGTCGTGCTATTGCGGTGGTACGCTACATGACGCAGGTGATGAATGAACTGCTGGCAGAAGTCTATGGCTATTAAAAGTAAAACAGCATCTAATGATTAATGTACATGTATAGGAGGCAACAGTGCCAAAAGTAATTGGAATCGATCTAGGAACAACAAACTCGTGTGTTGCCGTCATGGAAGCGGGAGAGCCAGTCGTAATCCCGAACGCGGAAGGGGCGCGCACGACACCCTCGATTGTAGCTATCAACAAGAGTGGTGAGCGTCTCGTGGGCGAGGTTGCGAAGCGCCAAGCCATCACAAATCCCGAAAATACGGTTTACTCCATCAAACGCTTTATGGGACGTAAGTATGGAGATGCCGAGGTAGATCGTGATAAGCGCCTGGTACCCTATAAAGTTGTGAAAGCCCCCAACGGTGATGCCTGGGTGGAGGTTCAGGGGAAGGCATACAGTCCCCCAGAAATCTCGGCGATGATCTTGCAGAAGCTCAAGGCTGACGCCGAAGCATACCTGGGCGAGCGCGTCACTCAAGCCGTAATTACCACTCCCGCGTACTTTAACGATGCCCAGCGCCAGGCAACAAAGGACGCCGGTCGCATTGCTGGCCTTGAAGTACTGCGTATCATCAACGAACCGACGGCTGCATCCCTGGCCTATGGCCTTGATAAGAAGAAAGATGAGCGTATCGCCGTCTATGACCTTGGCGGCGGTACCTTTGATATATCGATCCTTGAGTTAGGCGATGGTGTCTTCGAGGTCAAAAGCACCAATGGTGATACGCACCTGGGCGGTGATGACTTCGATCTGCGCGTTATTACCTGGCTGGCCGACGAGTTCCGCAAGGAGCAGGGCATCGACCTGCGCCAGGATCGCATGGCTCTCCAGCGTTTGAAAGAAGCGGCTGAAAAGGCGAAGAAAGAGCTATCTAGCTCGATGCAAACAGAGATCAATCTCCCGTTCATCACAGCAGACGCCAGTGGGCCAAAGCATCTCACCATGACCCTAACGCGCTCCAAGCTTGAGCAGTTGGTAGAAGATCTGATCGAGAAATCACGTGGCCCGGTCATGAAGGCTCTCTCAGATGCTGGAGTACGCCCCGGCGATGTTAATGAGATTGTACTCGTCGGCGGCCAGACGCGTATGCCAGCCGTACAAACCATGGTTCGCCGCATCTATGATCGCGAACCGCATCGTGGTGTGAACCCGGACGAGGTAGTAGCGATTGGCGCCGCTATTCAGGCTGGTGTCTTGACTGGCGATGTCAAAGATGTGCTCCTGCTAGATGTCACTCCGCTCTCACTGGGTATCGAGACGCTCGGTGGTGTCTTTACACGCTTGATTGAGCGCAACTCCACCATCCCGATACAAAAGAGCCAGGTCTTCTCAACGGCCAGCGACAACCAGCCCAGTGTAGAGATCAATGTATTACAGGGTGAGCGTGAGTTTGCTAAGGACAACCGCTCTCTCGGCAGCTTTATTCTCGACGGTATTCCACCTGCTCCACGCGGTGTACCTCAGATTGAGGTCATGTTCGATATCGATGTCAATGGTATCGTGAATGTATCCGCCAAGGACAAGGGTACCGGACGCGAGCAGAAGATCACCATTGTTGCATCAAGTGGTCTCTCGAAAGATCAGATCAACCGTATGGTGCAGGATGCTGAGGCTCATGCAGCCGAGGACAAGCGTCGTAAGGAAGAGGTTGAAGAGCGCAACCTGGCGGATAGCGCAGCTTACCGTTCAGAGAAGAGCATTGCTGACCTGGGTGATAAGATTACCCCGGAGCAGAAGAGCGATCTTGAATCCAAGATCGCTGATGTACGTGCCGCCCTTTCAACCGATGATGTTACCCGTATCAAGGCATCTCGAGAGGCGCTGGAGCAGGCTTTCTACAAAGTCACCGAGTCGGTCTATCGCTCGGGCGCTGCCGAGGCCACTGATGGAGCTAACCCCAACTTCGGCGGAGGTACCGACCAGGAGGCCCCTCACGACGACACCATCGAGGGTGAATACAAAGAAATGTAAGCAACGTCCCTTCAGGGTACACTTCAATAGAAGAGTACCCTGAGTGGATGTACCTATCATTTTTGGGCTATACTCTTGCATATCGTAGTGGAACATTGTAACATCAAATGAAGCAAAGTAAAGTAGCATTGAATGCGGTAGCGCGAAACTAAAAGCGCCCTGTTTTCTTACGGTAAAGGACCAGTTGATGGCAACTAATAAACGAGATTATTATGAGATACTCGGTGTATCCAAGAGTGCAACCGACGATGAGTTGAAAAAAGCGTATCGCCGTCTTGCTAAACAGTACCATCCTGATGCCAACAAAGAGCAGGGGGCGGAAGCCCGTTTTATTGAAGTCAATGAAGCCTATGAAGTGCTGAGCGATACGCAGAAGCGAGCCGCGTATGATCGCTTCGGACATGCCGGCCTCAATAATGGCATGGGCGGCGCAGGCGCCTACGACTTTGGCGGATTCAGCAGTATCAATGACATCTTTGAGACGTTCTTTGCCGGAGCAGGGGCGAGCACTCAGCGCCGAGCAGGGACACAGCGTGGTGCCGACCTTCGTTACGACCTGACTATTACCTTCGAGGAAGCAGTCTTTGGTTGCCAGAAAGAGATAGAACTACCTCGCTGGGAAGCCTGTTCCACCTGTCGCGGCAGTGGAGCGCAACCGGGAACCTCTACATCACGCTGTTCAGTATGTCAGGGCACCGGCGAGATACGTCGTGTACAACAGTCCATTTTTGGCCAATTCGTCAACGTCACGATGTGCGAACGCTGCCGAGGCGAGGGGCGTGTCATCACTACGCCCTGTGAGAAATGCCGGGGCCAGGGCCGGGTGCGTAATAACCGCCGCGTGGTGGTCAATATCCCCGCCGGAGTAGACGATGGCATTAATGTACGTGTCACTGGCGAGGGTGAAGTCAGCTCCCGTGGCGGAACACCTGGTAATCTGTATGTTATTCTGACAGTAAAGCCTCACCAGTTCTTCAAACGGCAAGGAAACGACATTCTCTATGAATTGCCGATCAGCTTTACGCAGGCAGCCCTCGGCGACGAGGTTGAAGTGCCTACGGTAGATGGCAAGACAACGAATCTGAAGATTCCTGCTGGGACGCAAAGCAATCGATCGTTCCGCCTCAAAGGAATGGGTGTGCCTGTCGTACATAGCAGTGCTCGTGGCGATCAGCATGTCATCGTCAAAGTTGTGACTCCGACCAGTTTGACCACTGAGCAGAAGCGTCTGCTTGAGGAGTTCGCTCGCCTGGAACGTGAACAAAGCGAGCAGAACGACAAGAACATCTTCCGCAATCTGTTTGAAAAAACAAAGGATGTATTCCAATAAACAAGAGGAGAGGGGCTTTGCAAACTCCTCTCCTCTTGTTTGTGCTGCTTATTTATGCTCTGGCTTCTTCAATATCCTCTTTCTCCTTAAGCCCCGCGTGCTTGCCAACCACCTTCCCAAAATCGGCTACAACAGGGAGATGATCACTGGCTTCTTGACCATGTACGCCGTCGCCCTGTGTTGGTATGTAACACCTTGAGAGATGCCGCGACATCTCCGGATTGGCAAAGATGTAATCGATACGGCCAGCGGGCGCGGCAGAGGGACAGGAGAAACCCGCGAGACCAGGATTTGTCTCGCGGAAACAATCCACGTAGCCCGCGTTGAGCAATAAACTGATGCAGCCTCTTGGGGCATAGAGAGAGGCGGCTTTGTCAAAAAGTGCAGAGAGCAAGGGGTTGCGCGGAATGGCCCGGAGTAATGGATAAAAGATGCGCAATGGACGAGGTACCACAAAATCCAGGTGTGGGTGTCCTACCATCGCATGAGGGTTCTGCCGGTAGCGTTGATCCTGCTGTATGACATAGTGCAAAAGAGCGCTGGCTTTGAAGGGATCGCCTGGCGCAAGAGAGTTGAAATCGCCAATGACGAGATGAGGCATTCCCTGCTTTGCCTTCATGATGCCAATGAGTTCCCGCACTTCGCGGCGGCGGATGGCATCGCCCGACCAGCCTTTATTGAATGCCGCAGATAGGTGAGTCACAAAGACAGTGAATTGCCTCCCACCTGGCTCCTCTACACCCACTTCTAAAACTGGTTTTGTAAGTATAGCAGGACGAACATGTGTCACTGTATAAATGATAGGCAAGCGGCTCAGCAGAGCAACCTGCCAATCGCGAGGATGCGAGGCATAGCCACTCATCACATGCTGCATCTCCAGCCGTTGCGCCAGTTCTTCA
>VBHI01000237.1 GCA_005881495.1 Chloroflexota bacterium | reverse complement strand
TTCGACACCTTCATCCAGAGATCGACTTAGCTTACGACCTCGTTGAGCAGTTTGCCCGGATGCTGCGCACACGGACAGGAGAACAGCTTGACGACTGGCTCGAAAAAGTCAGAGCGAGCCAGATTCGCGAATTCCAGGGCTTTGTCGCAGGGATTGAGCGAGACAAAGCTGCAGTGGTAGCGGGACTGACACTTCCTCAAAACAATGGAGTGGTCGAAGGAAACGTCAACAAACTGAAACTCATCAAGCGGATGATGTACGGTAGGGCGAGATTTCCGTTGTTACGTCAGCGAGTCCTGCATGCTGTGTAAGTCACCTTTCTCAACAGGTGCAATGAGACAGGGATTCGTCTTTTCAGGGAGACGTTTTCTGTGGCAAGGTGCTTTCCCGCTCTCGACAAAAAAACGACACGCTTCTCCTGTGTCAAGAGAGCCTGAGGATCGGCGGTTCGCAACGTGAAGGTATCCTTTCCGATCACGTGGTAAATTGGCTGAAAGTTCGGACAAAAGTGAGCGTGGAGAGCCTGGGTGTCCGAATATTCGGCCCAAAAACGATGGGCCGAAGGTTCGACACGATTTCCAATTCTTGGCTTACTGGCGAACTTTCAGCCTCTTTACCAGGGGGGCAGGCGACCAGGTGCGCGGGGGCGGGACCCCTCCCGTCTCAGAGCTCTTTGACGAGGCGTACCTCGCGTATGGCAGTGCCCCTGAAGTCCGACTCGCGAATCGATCCGTCGGGGCGATAGCCAGCGGCCTCGTAGACCGCCAGCGCCCGTTGGTTCTGCTCGTGAACGAACAGGAAGGCCTGTTTGCGACCGGCCACGCGTAGCGCGTCGTGGGCAGCGCTCAGCAACATGCGCCCAACACCACGTCCTGCATAAGCGGGGTGGACGAAGAGCAGGAACATCTCGCCGTCTTCGGGGTGCGCGGCGGTATACCCCAGGACGCGCCCAGTCCGGTCCGTCGCGACGAGCAGCACATTCGGCGGGGCATGGTCAGCTATGAGTTGATCCCAGTCATGCGGCGCAAACATCGGCTTCTCCCCAAGTTCGCCCAGGTAGCTCCAGCCTGCCCGCACAGCGGCGTCGAACACAGCACCGATCGCTTGCGCGTCGTCCCTACGGGCGCGGCGCACTTCGACATCCAGTGACTCGAACTGCATGGAGTCCTCCTTAGAAGGTGCGACTGGTGTGTAAATCACACCCGACAATAACGATACAGCGCACCAACCTCTCGTATTATATCGCTTCTGTCTATTTGGGCTGAAAAGAGCCGCCCAGGATCGAACGTGCAGGCTCCTCTTTGCTCTTCGCCATCCGCATGCCAATTTACAAATCATTGATGGAAAAAGCAAGGTGAGGGGCAGCTTCTCAAACAATCAATGGGTGAATCACCCACTCTTCACGCTGATTGATCACTCTTCGGCTTAAAATCTGACCACTCTTCGCGATTACTACCACTTACTGTGTAGAGTACGCATCACTTTTCAGGCAAAAGATGCACGACAGATTTCGGATTCTTACTTTGAAACGTCCACTCCCAGAGCGGTCCGAGGCGAAGGAAATTTTTCTTGTCCCAACCTTGAGCCCAAAATCCGATCATCGGGCCTGATCTGTCCGAACCTTCGGCCTATTTACCATCACGGGAGGCCTTGCAAGCTCATCCTTCACCAAATGTGTGTAAGAACGGCTTTTCACCCAAATTACCAGCTGTCTACCTCCTCCATCAGCAATTCATTTCCTTGCTTATCATAACAAGCAAACGTCATGTTATTGGTATCCACGGTCCATTTTTCTACGCCGCTGTCCGCCAGTCCTTTGGACATTTCCAGATAGCTTGTTTTTCCCTGGTTATGAAGGTCAAGATGTTCTTGAGCTTTTTCGCTGTCGCTTCCATCACTAATAGGGAGGGTGTCGTGGACGGAAGGCGAGACAACCTTGTGCCCATCCTTTCCCAAAAATTCCGCATGTCCGTCAGCGAGGTATGAATCATATTTTTCAACACCTAACGCCTGAAGCGCTCGCACGTACTGAGAGAAACCCTCTATGGTGCCGAGGCAAGGTGTATCTCGTTGAGTTGCTCGAGTGTAAACATAGAAGCATTCTACCACGACTGGGAGGCTGGAAGCTACAGGTCGAGCTTCTTCTTTTTCTCGCCTTCCTTTGTAAAACTAGGGATGACCCATGTTTCTCTATCCTCCAACCACGTTCCAGTCCGTTTTTCCCTTAGCCGACCAACGCTTGCCAGAAACCTTCGTCTGCGTTTTGCGTGGCTCGTGCGGTGGGAACCGGAGGACGCCCTTGACTGGGGAGAGCGAACGCGTTCTTCCACAACCAGGACATTCCACCGATGTGACGCCAGAGGAAGGGTATGAGCAGCACAGATCAGACCGTGCAGATGTATCAACTGCGCATCTGGATACGCCAGATGAGTCCTCAGATTTGGCGTCACGTCTTTACCCGTCACAGGCCATGAAATTGCTATGGCTTGAGGTCCAGCACCGCGCGGCCTGTCTCCAAATCGACAGGCACCGAGTTCTGATGGTGCACGATCAGCCACGTGCCGTTGATCTTACGGAAGCAAGCGGTCCAACGCAGCCAGAGATCGGTCTTCAGCCCATTGTTCATGGTTCCGCTTATCCGGTTGAGGCTGTAGCCGAATGCAACGTCATCGCCCACAGTGATGTTGAGGTCATGAATTTCATAGCCTATCGGCCCCTGGAACGACGAGAACACCTCTTCCCAAACTTTCCTGAATGCATCTGCTCCTATGTATCGCAGCGGGGGCACGATGTCGAACGACACGACCTCCTGCGCGTAGATAGACATGACGCCTTCGATGTTCTTGTCATGAAGCGATCTGATGCAATCGTCTAGGAGTCCTTGGATTGCTGCTTCATCGTTTTTCTTGTTTTCTTCGACTGCCATAGGTTCCTCCTGGGAAGACGCCTGGTATGAACCGCAAGTTCTCATGGTGATTGGCCCTCGAATCCAGTGTAGGTACGGGGTTCCTACGAAAATGCGGGGAAGAGGGGTAAAACGGGAAAAGGGCGCACAAAGCTGGCCCAGGGAGAGATCGCTGGGAGCAAGATGAGAGTCAAAGCAGCTTCACGCGATTAAGCAAGCACCTCCGTCTTCTGTTCTAAGCGCACCGTGTAGCCCAGAGCCTGCAAGCGGCGCACCGCCGTGTCACGTTGACGCGTGCTATCCAGGGTCTCAAAGAAGTGTGGACCCAGGTCATGGTAGTCCTGGTTGGCACGCAGCATGTGGTAGATGATGACGAGCAGGCTGTGACTGACGGCGACGAGAGCTTTCTTCTCTCCAAGGCGGCGGGCCAGGCGGTGCTACTGGGCGGAGAGGTAGTTGTCCTTGGTGTGGGAGATGACCCACACGGCCTCGGCAAGCACGGCGCGCAAGTGGGTGTTGCCCTTGTTGCTGGCGGCCTTCAGGCGCTTGCCCCCGCTCTGCCGATTGCCAGGGGCGACCCCAGCCCAGGAAGAGAGATGTTTGGCGGAAGGGAAGCGCGTCATATCGTCGCCAATCTCGGCGAGGATGGCCGCGGCGGCGATGCGCCCAATGCCGGGGATCTGCAGGAGGAGCGCCAGCCGTGCTTCATAGGGAAGCAGGAGCTGGTCAATCTCACTCTGGAGCTTCTCGATCACCTCTTCCAGCGTGTCAATCTGGTCGAGGAGGTGACGCAACAGGATGCGGTGGGTGTCCTCCACGCGCCCCTCCAACGCTTCACGCAAAGCCGGCAGTTTGGCACGCAAGCGCCCTCGTGCCAGGTCGGCGAGCGACTCCACATCGCTGATACCGGCGAGGAGGGCCTCGAGCATGTCGCGTCCGCTTTTGCCCAGCACATCGCTGGCGACGGAGGAGAGTTTGATGTTGGCGGTCTCGAGCACCTTTTGCACGCGGTTGATCTGCTGAGTGCGCTGCTGCACCAGCGTCTTGCGATAGCGCACCAGGTCGCGCAGGTCGCGAATGGGTTTGGGAGGAATGAAACTGGCTTTGAGTCAGCCATGGCGCAGCCAGTCGGCAAGCCATTCGCTATCCTTGACGTCCGTTTTGTGACCGGGGATCGCCTTCATGTGCTGAGCATTGACCAGGATCACCTGGAAAGACCCCTCCAGGATGTTGAAGATGGGCCGCCAAAACACGCCGGTGGACTCCATGGCCACGTGGGTCACCTCCTGGCTCGCCAGCCAGTCGGAGAGCGCGAGCAAGCCGGCCGTGGTGGTGGCGAACGTGCGCACCTCGCGGTGCACCTTGCCGCTGGCCGCGGTGAGCAGCAGACAGGCGACCACGGTGACCTTATGCACATCCAGACCGGCGCAGCGCGCATACAAGACCATCAAGACCATCAGACCCATTGCCAGACTCCTTTCTGTTCTGCTATACTAGCAGCAGACGAAAAATGGTCGGCGGCGAGAGGCGCGAAAGGAACAACAAGTTTCCTACTCGTACTCACGGGTGGCCCCGTGGTCACACTCAGCTCTGCTGGACGCGCCCGGATCAGCTTGAAACACGGACTTGGTGTACCAAATCCCGACGATCTCATCTCACTGCCGCCTACTCTATTCTAGCCTATTTTCATGCTTCTCTCTGAGGCGGAGCATCATGGCGCTTGAAACCACAAGATGTTGAACGTTCATATGAGAACGAGAAACAGGCGTCTCTTCCAAGGCTCAATTCTCACGCTCAAAACGATCGGGTTTTGGCGATAATCCTGAGATACATATCATTCTAGCAGGATTCCGCCAGGAGAGCTAACGCGAACCTCTCCTTTCTCTCCCTTCAATTTACAAGACATCGATGAAACAAGCCAGATTGAGAAGCGATTTTCCAGGAAACGTGTGTCCCAGCGCTCACCATTCGGGGCAATTTCTCACGTTTGAGGGCCAGACTTGCTCACTTCGTAGGGCATTTACCACGAAGCTTTCAGCCTCTTGGTAAATGACGTGAAGGTTCGACGGAATTCACTCCAATGATCGAATTGTGCGCTCAAGGTTCGATCAATCCAGAAGCCACACGGGTGGAACCGCTTCTGGAGCAGGACCTTTGATGTGAAAGATGAAAATCTGTACTACGTCTCTTCTTCTGAAAAATGTCCTGTTGCATGAAAAGAAGCCGGACATTGGAAATGGTGTCGAA
>VBHI01000318.1 GCA_005881495.1 Chloroflexota bacterium | reverse complement strand
TTTCGCCGAAAAGCTTGTCTCATGGGGTTTCACCTCTGTTTACCTCCAGTTCGATAGTACACGCCCTGGAGATATCATCAAGTTGCGCGCCGAAGATTTATGGGATGTGCGCGTCAAAGCGATCGCCGCCCTTGAGCGTGTGAAACTCCCCTCGACCCTGGCCGTCCCCCTCTATGATGGCCTCAACACCGATCAGATCCAGCAGGTCGTTAACTTCGCATGGCAACATCCTGACACAGTCTGCGCTATCGCCTTCCAGGCTGCCACCCCCTTTGGCCGCTTCGAAGTCAACAATGACCATCCCCTAGGGGCCCCGCGCAGTGCTCCACGAAAATTGCGCATGCCCGACATCCTCCAGCTCATCGAGCAACAGACCGGCGTCCCTCAAGATTTATTTTTCCCGGTCGGCGAGGGTTCACCGCTTTGCAATACCTTCACCCTCCTCAAATACACCACAGAGGGCTACAAACCGATTGCGCCAAACTTTACTCTCAAAGAGTTCATGGATGTAATAGGCCCTCACCCAAATATGACGTTGCGTATGCTCACACGTGGCCGTGCGGCCATCCTGCCGCAAATTGTCACCAACATCGGCGGTAGCCTGAAACTGATGAAGACATTATGGCCCCACATTGGCACGGACCCTTCGTTCTGGACCAGCCGCAAGACGCTCACGCTTTTCGTCAAACCATTTATGGATGAGAGCGATATCGACATGAGCCGCATCGAACGCTGCTGTTTCCACAACGCGTCGCCCAGGGGCGTTATGTCATTCTGCGCACTGAACGCCAAATTGCGCCCTGCCCAACCACACGCCGAGGAAAAAGCCTTCATTCCATTACCCACCCGCCGCGCCAAACAACAAACTCAATGTTGAAGGTCGTATGAAAACGAGCCGTAGGGGCCGATTTATCGCGCCCAGCGCCGATTATGCAGATGAACAAAATAATCCGGACATCCGTAGGGGCCGATTTATCGGCCCGCACACCTGGGAGGATTTGATGCGCTTCTCAATCATAGTTCCGGTGTTAAACGAAGAAGCAGTGCTGGAGGACTACCTCGCTCCTCTCGCCGGACAGTGCGCCCAACATGATTGTGAGTTGCTTATCGTTGACGGAGGAAGCGCCGACCATACGGTAGCTATTGCGCAACGTTATGGGCAGGTTACCCATTCAGCTCGCGGTCGAGCAACTCAGATGAATGCAGGCGCTGCGGTCGCAAAAGGCGATGTCCTGCTCTTCGTACATGCCGACACTCGTCTCCCCGGTGAAGCTTTCGGCGCGATCGAACAAACGTTGGCATCACCAGGCGTTGTTGGCGGCGCCTTTCGCATCTGCTTTAACTGTGATCGTTGGACTTATCGTTTGGTCGCTTTCACAACCAACCTTCGCTCACGCTTAAGCACTATTTTTACCGGAGATCAAGCCTATTTTATCCGCTCAGACATTTTTCGTGCCGTCGGCGGCTATCCTGATCAGCCGCTGATGGAAGATCTAGAGATCATTGTACGATTGCGCAAGTTTGGCAAGGTTATCCTGCTGCCTCTCTACGTCACAACATCAGCGCGTCGCCACGAAAAGACTGGCTTATTTCGCACCGTCCTCCTCATGTGGTATCTGCGCACACTCTATAGATTTGGCGTCTCACCCACACAACTGCAACGCATGTACGTCGACATTAGGTGACATCTCCCCCTGGCTACAAGCCAGGAGCTTCCACTCATCACTGAGAGGCTTTCCTACTTCGCTGAGGCTTGCCTGGTTGAGCTTTTGCCCTTCCAGGTCTTACAGCCTCTCCATAGGCAG